>NZ_JBEUEL010000001.1:0-197659 GCF_041725775.1 Pueribacillus sp. YX66
ACCTTCTGACATTTTTTGTATAGTTGTTAAGGTTGCTTAAGCACCATTATATTGACAGTTCAAGTGAGAGCCCTATCGACTTACACAAAATTCTTGACGGTACCAAAATCGAGTTCATTTTTTCAAAAATTGAGTCAATCATAAAGTTTGCTTTGTCTTTGCTTAGTAGATCCTCTTTTGTTCACCTTATTTTACTCGAATGTCATGTTTTGAATGACAATGCATTGAGACTTCGATTATATTTTTTTATTTCACTTCAAACAAACCTCTCAACTTTTTCTAGAATGAGCGTTTTTATTTTCGATAGTTCTTAAGAACGATATAGTATATTGGTGAATGTTGTAGAAGGATCTAGAATAAAGGAATCGAAATTAATTGGGTAGAGTGTTTTCTTGGATTGTGGTGTTTGGGTGGATGACGATCATTTTTTATTTTATCGCACCAGCCAGCTACTGCATCGAACCATTTAAATCTTGGCTTAACAGAAATGTTTGCACGTCTCGTAAACACGCTTATTCCGAATGCTATGGTGACACCCGATCTGTTCAATTTTTATGTAAGGAAAGCGGCGCATTTTTTTGCTTACTTCGTGCTTGGCATGCTTGCTTTACATGCTTTCATAAAAAGTGGATTACACGGCTGGCGGAGTATTTGGTGTGCTTTGGCTCTATGTGTGTTGTATGCGATCACGGATGAAGTGCATCAGTTGTTTATTGCTGGTCGAGCGGGTCAAGTTCGGGATGTTCTTATTGATAGCGTTGGTGCAATCGTTGGAATTTCACTTTTTTATGTAGTCATCATCCGCGAGAACTTCACGTTAAGAAAGTAGAGATAGGTGGAGTTTTAGTGTTACAAGCTATGCTTGTGAATGTGGGTTAAGTCATGACGCATGAAGTAGAATTGGGAAAACTTAATAAACAGAGTGAGTGGACATCGGATTACGAAATGATTTAGAAAGTAGGGGTAATATGGGGAAAATCGGTCGGAGTGAACTGTGTTCATGTGGGAGCGGAAAAATAGATAACGAATGTTGTAGTCGTAACAATGTCGTTTCAATGTATCATTTCGTACAAAAAGATATAGAGAAGCTAGAACAACATTTGATTGCTTATACGATGAATGAGTTCGAATTTCCATTTTCACAATGTATGGAAGAAGCGTTAATGACAATCGATGTACCTGAAGATACTGATGTTCTTGAAGTTGTAACGCTTTTTGTTGCAAATTGGTTTGTTTTTTCGCGTCCGGTTCTCGGAGGTGAATCGGTTGTAGATATGTTTGTTGATACGTTCACCCATGTTGTGAAACGACCGTTGTTAAAGCATTCATTGCCTCGCTGGAAAGAGGCAAAATTGAATATTTACCGAATTGAGCATATGGTTAGCGGAAGTCGGTTTACAGTGCGACCTCTTTTCGGTGGAGATGAAATCCGTGTTAATATTTTTGAAGATGATCCATTAATTGCTGAAGGATATTTGCTATTAGGGGTTCTTATACCGATTGGAGATGAATATACGTTTTTTACAACGTTTTTAGACAATCAGCCGAAAGATGAAGATGAGTTGGTCAGAGGGTTATTGCGTTTGATGAACGATTATGGAGAAGATGACTTTGAGCTTTTTATCGAGCATTATTTTCCTGAAGTCCTTCATTTGTTTTTATTTGAAGATGCCGTTTATTCGCATGATGAGATGAAATGGGAATCAGAATCGCAAAAGAACGTGGCGGAACAATTTCAGCGTGCAATGGAAGATGCTGGTATGCTTAAGTCGTTTATTGATTTAGGCATTGTGCTCTGGTATTCATTTTGCCAAAAGCGTAATCCAAATATTAAAAATTCGATGCTGTACGTTGCAACCCTCCACTATATTGTTGAAAAAGTGGCGTTTGGTGAAGATGTAGATTTACACCTCGAGCTTGTCAAAGAATATGGGGTATCACCACATCGTTTGTCTGCAACATATCGAGAGTTCGAGCAAGTACTTAAACCAGAGCTAAAAGAATTGCATGATATGATTGAAACGATGTAAAAGCCGGGGTAATCTCACAAGTACAATTTGCAAGTGAAAGTACATAAAGAAGCGACAACGTGTTAAAAGGTGCACGTTGTCGCTTTTTTTCGTGTCGGCAATATAACGTGTCAACTGCCCGTACCTTACAATGTTATGAATTATGTGCATTGTCCAGTTGTCTCGTTATGAATGTTACATCATGTGGAAACGGCTGTCATTTCCGCATCTCTTGGAACTCGATTGGTTTAACTCAGTGGTCGAAAACATTGGACTATTCCAGTTCCTCACCTGTAAAGTAGTTTGCGATGTAATCTGCCCACACTTGGTGTCCTTGTGTCGTTGGTAAGCTGTTTTCATCAATATAATCAAGAATTTCATCGCTTTCATAGTCCGGCCAATTCGACCAATGATTTAAGTAAATTAACTGTTGTTCTTTTGCGAATTCTTTAAGTGCTTGTACTTGACCAGGGTAGTGAACGGCATTATGTATTGGATTTGGAGGCTGAAGTATGATGACGATTTGTTCAGATGCTTCCTTCAGACGATCTGTAATGATTTCGACACTATCAAGAGTATTGGAAATGGCGACTTTTCCGTTATCATTTAATAGAAAAGGCTCGAATAGAACAATGTCTGGTTTCTGTTCAATGACAGATGTATATTTTTCTTGCTGAACGACATTGATTGAAAGGTCATCACCATAGCTTTCTACACTTATTTGAAATAATCCTTTACCGTACGCTTTATCAAGTCTTTTTTGCAATATGCTTGTCCATGTGCCGCTTCCTTCTGCTGTTGCACTTGAACCGACGGCTACGATTTTTAACGGATGATTTTCATCTTTTGCATTTGTAATTTTTTCGGACAAGTTTTCAGGCAAATGGCGAGTCAGTGTTGAGAACTTTTCTGCTTCGGTTTGTTGTTTCTTTTCGACTACAACTGCTTGTTTTTCATTCGCCGTGTTACTTGCGGCATTAATTTTTTGATTCCAATGGATCTTTCCTACAACGATCGAAAGAATGCAAAGAGTGAATATGAGTGCAGTCATTATATTTTTCATTAAATTTCAACCCCTTACGAAAAGAATGGTTCTTAAGAACGATAAGTTTTCTTTATCATATCTGTAACAATCATTTTACGCAATTGTTGTAAAAATGTCTTTGTTGAAATTTCGTTTTCAGTGTAAGATTGTATAGGTATAAATGTCAAAGGAGAGTTCAATATGTCGAACCGTCTGAAAGTGATGACAGTCTTCGGGACGAGACCGGAAGCGATTAAAATGGCACCGCTCGTTCATGAATTAAAAAAAAGTTCCGAGATCGAAACAATTGTGACAGTAACTGCGCAGCATCGCGAGATGCTTGATCAAGTGCTTGATCTCTTTAAAATTACCCCCAATTTTGATTTAAATATGATGAAATCGCGACAGACGCTCGTGGACATAACGACGAATGCGCTGACAGGTCTACATGATATCATTCAAAAGGTAAAGCCTGATCTCGTACTCGTTCACGGGGATACATCGACGACGTTTGTAGCGAGCTTGGCAGCGTTTTATTCACAGACGAAAGTGGGTCATGTTGAGGCAGGATTGCGTACGTGGAATAAATATTCTCCGTTTCCTGAAGAGATGAATCGACAGCTAACAGGTGTGATTGCTGATTTGCATTTTGCTCCGACGACTCAGGCAGCAACGCATTTACGCAAAGAAAATAAACAAGAAAATGCGATCTACATAACGGGCAATACAGCGATTGATGCGTTAAAAACAACTGTGCGTGAAGACTATGCACATGAGGCATTGGAAAAGCTAGGAGATGACCGCTTGCTGTTAGTGACAGCTCATCGCCGAGAAAATTTAGGTGAACCGATGAAGCATATGTTTCGGGCGATTAAACGGATTGTTCACGAACATGATGATGTTCAAGTTATTTATCCCGTTCATCTAAACCCAGCTGTCCGTGAGCTCGCGAATGATATTTTAGGTGATGATCCGCGCATCCATTTAATTGAACCGCTCGGTGTGCTCGATTTTCACAATTTTGCTGCGAGAGCACATTTGATTTTAACAGATTCTGGCGGGGTTCAAGAAGAAGCACCATCGTTAGGTGTCCCTGTTCTTGTCCTGCGTGATACGACGGAGCGGCCGGAAGGAATTAAAGCAGGAACGCTGAAGCTTGCAGGTACTGATGAAGAGACAATTTATGCGCTTGCGTACGAGCTGTTGTCGGATAAACAAATGTATGAGAAGATGGCAAAAGCATCGAATCCATACGGTGATGGGTATGCATCGAAACGAATTGTTGAGGCGATTTTGTATGATTTTGGAAAACGAAGTGAGCGACCTGATCCGTTTCAAGTGATGTGAGATTTTGGCAGCTTTTCTGAAACTTTTTTGTCGTATACTAATTCGTAATTAACGAATGGTGCGACGTGTTTATATAGAAAGTGGTGAATTGATGCAAAAAGGGATTAGAAGAGGGCATATTCGGATGACGCCAGAGCCACCGTTACCACCGCGTAAAAGGCGGCGGAAAAAGAGAAAAACTGGCTTGCAAAGATTGTTTAGGTTTGTCGTCCTGTTGTTTGTAATTATTTTAGTTTACGGCGGTTATGTTTTATATGAAGCGTATGATGCATCGCAATCATTGTATTATGCACTTGAACGTGGAGAGAAGTCCGAACTCCGTGAGAACACTGTAAAAATAGCAGATGATCCCGTTTCGATTTTAATTTTAGGTGTAGAAGAGTATGCGACTGAGGGACAAAATGGACGGACGGATACGATCATGCTCGTGACTCTTAATCCGTATACAAAGTCAATGAAAATGATTAGTATCCCTCGTGATACGCGAATAGAAATTGTTGGAAAAGATCGGGAAGATAAAATCAACCATGCGCACGCGTTCGGAGGAACAGAAATGGCGATTGAAACGGTTGAAAAATTTCTCAATGTGCCGATTGATTATTTTATAAAAATTAACTTTGAGGGCTTTATCGATATTGTCGATGAAATAGGTGGAATAACGGTCGACGTTCCGTTTGATTTTTCTGAAAATACGACGAAAAAAGGGGAGAAAGCTTATTTTAAAAAAGGACCAATGCATTTAACTGGAGAAGAAGCGTTGGCGTATGCACGCATGCGAAAACAAGATCCTCGTGGTGATTTCGGAAGAAATGATCGTCAAAAACAGGTGCTAAAAGCATCGATTGATCAGGCGTTAACGATGACGACGCTGTTTAAAGTGGATAAAATTGCAGATCATATAGGTGATAACATTCAAACAAATTTAAAGCCGATGGAAATTTTGGCATTGCAAAAAAAATATGCAACGATTGATACGTCGACGATCGATAATTTAACGATTGACGGCTCGGATCATTATGAAAATGGTGTGTATTATTTTATCCCGAATGAAATGAGTGTCGATTCGTTACAGATTCGTTTGCGGGTTCACTTAAATCTTGATTAACTGACTAGTCTAATGACAAGTGCTTGTACGTCAGCTTGTCTAAGTAAAAAAGCGGAACACATCCTATATTTGATGTTCCGCTTTTTCCTATTCTCGTTTTATGACAGGCTTTGTTGGCTTTGTTTCCGTTATTTTTTTTAAAAAAGTAATGAGTGGTTGACGATTTTTATCGATTTGACCGACGATTTCATGTGTGAGTTGCAACGTAAGCAATACTAAAATAATGATAAGTAGCGATCCCCAAAGTGTTGATGCGGTAAAAATAATCGCTGAAATTCCAAAGAATGTACTGACACCATAAATGATAAAGACCGTTGCTCTGTGGCTAAATCCCATTGAAATGAGACGATGGTGTAAATGCTTATTATCAGGACGTGTAATTTTTTGCCCGTTTATCATCCGGCGTATAATCGCAAAAAATGTGTCGAAAATCGGTACCGCGAGAATGACGATCGGAATGACTAAACTAAATAAAGTTACACTTTTAAATAAACCAAGTATGGAAATAATTGAAATCGAAAAACCTAAAAATAAGGCACCTGTATCTCCCATGAAAATTTTCGCAGGATAAAAGTTAAAAAAGAGAAATCCGATCGTTGGTCCGAGTAAAATGACAGATAGTGCAACGACAAGCATTTGGTTGTCCAAAACGGACATGATGAGAATTGTTGCGAGCCCGATCGATGAAACGCCCGCTGCCAGTCCATCAAGTCCATCAATTAAGTTGATGGCATTCGTAATTCCGACAATCCATAAAACAGTAATCACGTAACTAAAAATACCAAATTCAAACTTTCCGTACAGTGGGATCGTCACGTATTCAATATGCAATCCAGATGATATGACGACAAGTGCAGCAATAATCTGTCCAATAAATTTCGTTTTCGCTGATAAAGTCATTTTGTCATCAATAATACCAACGATAATAATGATGAGTGCACCGAGTACGATTCTTGTCATATACGGAGATTCGGGAGTTAAATAAAGAAACCCCGCGACAACGCCAAATACGATTGCTAGCCCTCCAAGTCGTGGCATGTCGCCTTCATGAACTTTACGTCCTGTCGGTTTATCTACTATGTTAAATTGATAAGCAATTTTTTTTACAATTGGTGTCGTAATAACGGTAACAATAAATGCTAAAAGGAATGCAAT
This sequence comes from Pueribacillus sp. YX66, assembly GCF_041725775.1. Lineage (NCBI taxonomy): Bacteria > Bacillati > Bacillota > Bacilli > Caryophanales > Bacillaceae > Pueribacillus > Pueribacillus sp. YX66. The sequence goes on from NZ_JBEUEL010000001.1 coordinate 6,641, forward strand.
TATATAGTGATAGGCAGACAATGTATCACTCCTTTTTAAGAAAGCATCAGAAGCAACGTATCACACATATCATAGCAGATATTTTTGAAATGGAAAGGAAAAGTGTAAGAAGTTACATGAATGTAATCAAGTCTTACGTTTGGTTTCCCCAATTAGAGCTATTTTTAAGCTCGTTCTTCCAAATATTCTACGTCACCCGTTCGGAATGTCGCTTTTCCGTTCGTCATATTCGTCATCCATTCGATAAAATCCTCTTTTTTTCCTGACTCAACGTAGATCTCCATTTCGACTTGTTCGGCATATTTCGTGTTTTTTATTTTATATGGTGAGTGATGGAGTTCATTTTCAATTTTTCCAATATACGTATAATCAAACGTTGCGTGCATAATTTGCATCAGTGTCCTTTTAACAACGCCGACCGCATTGATACCTTCGGACGTTGCTGAACCGTACGCACGAATGAGTCCGCCCGCACCTAGTTTAATGCCACCGAAATAACGAGTAACAACGACAACTGTATTTTTAAGTTGCCGCTTTTTTAAAACTTCAAGCATCGGTATACCAGCTGTTCCACTCGGTTCACCGTCATCGTTTGCTTTCTGAATTTCATCGTTTTTTCCGATGAGATATGCTGAACAATTGTGAGTGGCATCGTGATGCTTTTTTTTAATGGATTGAATAAAGGTTTGTGCTTCTTCTTCCGTTTCCGCTCGGTTAACATAGGTTATAAATTTTGATTTTTGTATCATAATTTCATGTGTTCCGTAGCCTTTTATTGTATAATAAGTAGATAGCAATTCGATCACCTCCAATTGAACCCAGCCTATTAGCTAATGATATCATAATGCGAACAGCGACTAATTTCCTATTAAAATCCAGTTTGTAACAAAAAAACAATCAGATTGTTAATTAAAATAGGTAGGAAGGTTCTAGTCCGTATGAGGAAAAGTTCGGTAAGGTGAGATGGGGGAAATCTTATGTCATCGAAAAGAATCTCTACGAAGGCACTTGATCAAATACTGAATTCGACAATTCAGAAAGTTTCTGAAAGTAAACAGGAAATTATTGAAATCGGAGAGATATCACGTAAAGAGTACGAAAGACTAGTTAAGAAACTTCAAGAGATTAAAGTTGAAGTGGCTGAAATTATAGATGAAAATGACATACTCGAAGAACGGATGAGGCTCGCACGTAAACGCCTTGCACAAGTGAGTAAAAACTTCAACAAGTTTAACGAGGAAGAAATTCGTACAGTATACGAGCATGCGAATGATCTACAAGTGAAATTGTCGATTCTAAAACAGCGAGAGATTCAGCTTCGTGAGAGACGTGATGAATTGGAACGTCGTCTCATTCAGGTAAAAGACACGATAACAAAATCTGAAAATCTAACAGGACAAATCTCTATCGTGTTGAATTATTTAAATGGGGATTTAAAAAAGATGGGGGAACTCATCGAAGATGCGAATAGAAGACAGGCGCTCGGTTTACGAATTATTGAAGCACAGGAAGAAGAGCGACGTCGACTTTCTCGAGAAATTCACGATGGTCCAGCACAAATGCTCGCGAACATGTTGCTTCGGGCCGAAATTATTGAGAAAAAGTTCAGTTCCGATGATCCGGAAGCAGTCATTCAAGAATTTCGCCAGTTGCGTGAGCTCGTACGTGAATCGTTACGGGAAGTTCGCAGTATCATTTATGATTTAAGACCGATGGCGTTAGATGATCTTGGATTAATTCCGACACTGATGAAGTATTTAAATACAGCAAAAGATAATTTTGGAGTTCCGATTGTTTTTAAAACGCTAGGTGTTGAACGAAGATTGTCATCAAAACTTGAAATTGCAGTTTTCCGTCTCATCCAAGAATCTGTTCAAAATGCTTGTAAACACGCAGAAGCAACAGAAATCGAGGTGAAGGTTGAATTTCAAGAAGAAGCGATTACGCTTTCGGTTAAAGACGATGGAAAAGGTTTTAATGTCGATGAAAAGAGAGAGAATTCATTCGGTCTTATTGGTATGAGTGAAAGGGTTGATTTATTAGGTGGTAAATTTATTATTAACTCATCGCCAGAACGAGGGACGTTAATCTTAATTCAAATACCTGTTGAAGTTAAGGAGGTACAAAATGAAATTTACTATTGAACGAACGATAAAAATTATTTTAATTGACGATCACCCATTGTTTCGCGAAGGTGTTAAACGGATCTTAGATATGGAGAAAAACTTCCACGTTGTAGCGGAGGGAGAAGATGGAATTGAGGCGGTTGAACTCGTCGATCGGTACCGTCCAGATGTCGTTTTGCTCGACATTAATATGCCACAAGTGAATGGGGTTGAAGCAACACGGCGCTTAGTCGATCGATTCCCAGGAACGAAAGTGATTATTTTATCGATTCATGATGACGAAGCGTATGTGACTCATGCTGTAAAAACTGGTGCAGCTGGGTATTTGCTTAAAGAGATGGATGCGGATGCTTTAATTGAAGCGGTGAAAGTAGTTGCAGATGGCGGTGCCTACTTGCATCCGAAAGTAACTCACAATCTCGTAAATGAATATCGCAGATTGGCGACTCAAGGTCCTGAAGGAATGGAAATCGGTTTTAAAGAAATCGAGTACCGTAAGCCGTTGCATATTTTAACACGCCGCGAATGTGAAGTCTTGCAATTATTAGCAGATGGAAAGAGTAACCGCGGTATCGGTGAAACGTTGTACATAAGTGAAAAAACAGTGAAAAACCATGTTTCGAATATTTTACAAAAAATGAATGCGAATGACCGGACGCAAGCAGTCGTCGAAGCGATTAAAAAAGGTTGGGTCAAAGTTAGATAGATTACTAGTGTGTTCAAAAAGGAAGACAACGAGGGGCGAGGTCGACTAATTTTGGTTCGAGACACCTCATGTTTATTCGGAGAAGATTTGTTCTAGGTCATACTCTAAGCACAGTATATTTGATGAAGCATTGTTTAACTCCTGCGGCAATACAGAATTAGCGAGGACTTATTATGTTTCTAGCACGCGTTATGCCGAAAGCATTCATGGGTGCTTGACATGTGAAAGCGTCGAACTGACAGTCATTCTAGGTGCCTTCGAACTTTTTGAACAACCTCTACTAAAGCAAGAGGGAAGTGGGATCAATGGCAAAAACGGCCGTAATTACAGATAGTACATCATATATTGATGATGCGATACGAAAAGAAAAAAATATCGTAATGATTCCGCTCAATGTTATTTTTGGCGAGGAATCATTTCTAGAAGAAATAGAACTAACTGCTGAACAATTTTATGAAAAAATGCGTGGTGCAGAAGAACTCCCGAAAACATCACAACCTGCTGTAGGTGAGTTCGTTCAATTGTATGAAGAGCTTCGTGAGAGTCAGTATACGGATATTATCGTTGTGACGTTATCAAGTGGAATTAGTGGTACATTTCAAGCTGCGCAAACTGCGGCAACGATGGTAGAGAACGTAAATGTATACGTGTTCGACTCAGAGATTAGCTGTTCAGCACAAGCTTTTTTTGTTTTAGAAGCAGCAGAAATGGCTATTGACGGAAAAGATGGGAAAGCGATTGTCACTCGTCTTGACGAAATCAAGCAAAAGGGCATGGAAGCCTTTTTCGTGGTTGATGATTTAACGAATTTGCGCTTGGGCGGACGACTTAGTGGTGCTCAAGCGTTTTTCGGAGGCCTCTTACAAATTAAACCAGTTTTGGAATTTAAAGATGGGAGAATTGTCCCGTTTGAAAAAATCCGTACACGCAAAAGGGCGCTTGCCCGCTTGCGTGAACTGTTTCATAACGATGTACAAGATGGGGAAAAAGTGAATGCAACTGTCATCCATGGCAATCGTCCGGACGATGCTACAGAAATCAAACAAGAACTTGAAAAAAAGTACGACAACGTTACGGTCGATATTAGCTACTTCGGTCCAGTGATCGGGACTCATTTAGGTGAAGGAGCCATCGGTCTTACGTGGTACAAACCGTAATCGTCTCAAATGAGCTAGGGAAGGTAGCTATATGAGGTTCGCTACCTTTTCTAGTGACGGACGGCGATATCTCCATCCCGAGTCACTTCCAAAAATTCAACGTCCTTCTTTATCCCCATTTACATCGATAGCGAAATTGCCTGATTTCGATGCGCCTCCTCGTGATGAACACTTTCGATATTCAACTTCTCTTCAACGAACTTTACAAGGAAAACTTCTTCTCTTAAATGAACTTCCATTTTCAATTGAATTTATTCATACTCACTATGTTCGCGGCTATCTCGGTTATATGAAATCAATTGTAAAACTGAGCGATGGCTACATCTGTCAACGTTGTGGAAATGAAGAACAGCGTTTGTTCTCATCGTTTATTTGTGCACGCTGTGGTGAAGATTGTACGTATTGTAGAAAATGCATCATAATGGGCCGAGTGAGTGAATGTTTACCACTCGTCTATTGGCGTCATGATGAACAAGCACCCATTTGGACAGAGAATCGCACTCTTATGAATTGGGAGGGAGAGTTGTCCCCTGAACAGGCGAAAGCGTCACAAGTTGTCATCGATACGATTGTCAAACGAGGACGTCAACTCGTTTGGGCGGTTTGTGGAGCAGGGAAAACTGAGCTTTTGTTCGAAGGGTTAGCGTATGCTTTTGAAAAAGGGTTGTGCGTTTGTATTGCAACTCCACGAGTTGATGTCGTGTTAGAACTTGAACCACGATTACGTTCTGTTTTTCCGACGGTTCGTATGACAGCTCTTTACGGCGGAGCAGCGCGCGAAGTAGTGGAATGTCAATTATTTATTTCAACGACACATCAGTTGCTCCGGTATCGTCATGCATTTGACGTGGTGATTGTTGATGAAGTTGATGCATTTCCATATTCTTATGATCCAATGCTTGCCTTTGCGGTTGAAAGGGCGAAGAAAAAAGTTGCAGCGACGATATTATTAACTGCGACACCCGATGAAGAACTAAAACGACAAGTAGAAGCGGGGTCTTTAAGTGCGATAAAAATCCCAATCCGCTATCATCGTCATCCACTTCCAGTTCCGCATTTTGTATGGTGCGGAAATTGGAATAAGAAATTGGTGCGCAAATGTAAGCTTCCAAACGTCGTTTTCAAATGGTGTCGAAAACGAATGGAACATAAACAGCCTTTTTTATTATTTGTACCTTCTGTTATAGTAGCTGAACAAGTGAAGGTCATTCTCGGTGTGGAATCGGTCTATGCAGAAGATACAGATCGGAAAGAAAAAGTCGAAAAATTCCGTCGCGGAGAGATGAAAGCACTAGTGACGACGACAATTTTAGAACGAGGTGTGACCATTCCGAGACTTAACGTAGCCGTACTCGGCTCAGAACATGACATTTTTACTGAAAGTGCTCTCGTGCAAATTGCGGGAAGAGTTGGTCGGAGTGCAGATTTCCCGAATGGAGATGTTTGTTTTTTTCATTACGGTAAAACAAAAGCAATGGTTGCAGCACGTCAGCACATTTTAGAAATGAATGAGTCTGTGAGGTGAGAACATGCTTTGTTGTTTGTGGTGCGAACAGCTTTTTCGAGAGACGGTTTCGTGGAGCACAATCTTCGGCATGAAAGAACAAGAAATGCTTTGCGAGAAATGTCGTCATTCATTGACGATTATTTCCGGGGAAATATGTCGAGTGTGTGGACGAATGCTCGAACTTACGTTACCCGAGTATGTCGAAGGGGGGCATTGTGTCGATTGCATTCGTTGGGAAAAGCGGGATGAGTGGGACGGATACTTTTTTGAAAATCGTTCACTGTTCGTTTATAACGAACCGATGAAGCAGTTTATTGCAAAGTTTAAATTTAGAGGGGATGTAGTATTAGTTGAATCGGTGAAAGTAAAATGGAGAGCATTATGGCGAAAACAGTTTAAAGACCAGCTAATCGTGCCGATTCCATTGAGTGAGGAACGCTTATATGAACGAGGTTTTAATCAGTCGCTCATTCTTGCACATTTGTTGACAGATGATGTAAAAGATTTGTTAACTCGCCCGCATCATCTTGAAAAACAAAGTAAAAAATCACGCATAGAACGTGTTCGTTCAATAAAAAATGTGTTTGACATAAAAGCAGAAAAAGTAACGGGGAAAGAAATTATGCTTATTGATGATGTCTATACGACAGGTACGACCGTCCGCAATGCTGCATGCTTACTGTATGAACATGGGGCGACACGTGTGAGTTCTTTAACGTTAGCGCGAGCAATTTAAGTTTTTTTGTAAATAAAAAAAGCAATTTTGTCTTTTTTCCTAAACTATCGCTAATAGTTGACGATAGATATAATAGATAAAGACAAACGTAAACATGCTATCAATCGGATAGTATAAATAAACGAAGTGTTTACTGAAACATACCCTACAGTAGCAATTGGGTTAAGTTTATTGTTGAACAGCCATTATTATATTTCATTTATGGACTGGAGGCAGGCAGTCATGGCTGAACTAGCACATTGTGCAAATTGTGACAAAGTTTTTGTGAAGACGATACGCAACATATGTCATACATGCTATTTAGAAGAAGAAAAAATGTTCGATAAAGTATATGCGTTTTTACGGATAAAAGAAAATCGATCTGCTACGTTACAAGAAGTTCATGAAGCGACTGGAGTACCTGAAAAAACGATTATTCGTTTTGTGAAAGAAGGACGTTTACGGACAGCGAAATTTACGAATTTGACGTATCCGTGTGATTCTTGTGGAGCTCCGATCACGTCTGGTAAGCTTTGCAAAAACTGTGTAAGCAAGATTGAAGCTGACTTAGAAGTTGCTGAAAGAGAAGCAGAGCGAAAAGCGAAAAGGCAAAAAACATATTTCTTGCTAGAAGATGATGAGTAAATGAGGTGAATGTAATGAAAATTAATCCGATTCATTCGATGGGTACAAATCCATATAAAAAAGTTGCAAAAGAGGACATGGGTAAACAAGAAAAGAAAAAAGAACGAGATCAGCTTGAGATTTCAACAGAAGCGAAACAATTGTTAAACGGAACTGAATGGACAGAACGTGATAAGAAAGTTCATGAATTGAAAAAGTTAATTGAGTCAGGGAAATATGAAATCAATTATAAAAAGACAGCTGAAAAACTACTCGATTATTGGAAAAATAAATAGCAGGGATGGCTAATAAATGATGATACAGACGCTTGCTCAACTGTTGAAGATACAACAACGACTCAATCAATTGGCGAAAGAAAAAACAGAATTGCTTAAGCAGAATGAAGTGCAAAGGCTTGAAAAACTTTTAAAAGCGGAAGAGGTTGAGGTTTACCTTTTAGAGGAAGCCGAACGAAAGCGTCAAACCGCAGTAGTTGATTTTATGCGAAAACATGAAATTAAAAATGAAGAGATGACGATGTCAGCACTTTCTCATTATTTAACAGGTAAAGAGAAGGAATTGTTTGAGCAATTGCATGAGAAGTTAATGGAAACCGTTGTTGAACTGAAGGAACGAAATGATTTAAATGAACAATTAACAAAACAATCGCTTTATTTTGTGAATGCTCAACTTGCGATACTTTCACCTGAATCGTCAGCCAACGTTACGTATCAACGGCCGAATCATAAAAATGAAGAGACAAGTAGGCAATCGATTTTTGATTCGAAAGCGTAAAGCGAAAGAAGGGGGAATTACGATGCGATCAACATTTATGGGATTAGAAACAGCACGTAGAGGATTATCGACTCAGCAATATGCATTAGAAACGACTGGAAATAATATAGCAAACGCCAATACACCTGGTTATACGAGGCAACGGGTAAATTTTGAACCAACAGAACCTTATCCTCCAGTTGGCATGAACCGACCAGAATTACCTGGACAAATGGGGACGGGTGTAAAAGCAGGTTCGATTCAACGTGTTCGTGAATCATTTCTTGATCTACAATATCGTCAAGAAAATACGAAATTTGGGTATTGGAATGCTCGCTCCGAAGCGTTAGCACGAATGGAAGAAATTTTAAATGAACCAGGTCAGGATGGACTTTCGGCTACTCTTGATCGCTTTTGGCAATCGTTGCATGATTTAGCCGCAGATCCAAGTGATTCAGGGGCCCGTTCAGTAGTTAGAGAGCGAGGTATTGCTGTTGCAGACACGTTCAACTATTTAAGCCAATCTTTGCTTACAATCCAAGGGAATATTGAGTATGACATCGACGTAACGGTAAAAGAAGTGAATTCAATAGCACAACAATTAGACAATATAAATAAACAGATTGCAGGCATCGAACCACATGGATATTTACCAAATGATTTATATGATGAACGCGATCGTTTGCTTGACAGACTATCCGAAATTGTTGATATTCGTGTCGATTATAAAAAGTACGATGATGAAAAATTTCCACTCGCAGAAGGTGTCGCTTCCGTTACAATAGTCGGTACAGGTCACCAACTTGTTGATGGTCGTAGTCTGACATACAGTGAAATTGACAACTCGATAAAGGTTGAAGGTCAAAAAGGTAAGCTTAGTGCCTTACTAGAAATGCATGAAGAGTATACAGATATGCTTGAGAATTTGGATGAAATGGCGTATGCGTTTGTTACGCAATTCAATGCAGTTCACCGTCAAGGATATACACTTGGTGAAGAGCCAAACAAGACGGGTATTAATTTTTTTGTTGAATTTGAAGATGATGAAATCGAAGGCGCTGCTCGTCAGATTATGCTCGATGAGAAAATTTTAGAATCATTGGATCATATCGCTGCTTCAGGTTCAGATGAACAATACCCAGGCAATGGCGAAAATGCACTTTTGTTAGCGGAAGTGAAAAATAGTATTGTAGAAGATCCAAACAGTAAATTGAATGGCAAAACAATCCAAGGTTTTTATCAAGAACTAATTGGTCAAATGGGTGTCGATGCACAAGAAGCGAATCGTATGAAAGATAATACGATTGCACTTAAAACATCAGTTGATGTGCGGAGAGAATCAGTTAGTGGAGTTTCACTTGATGAAGAAATGATTAACCTCGTGCGATTCCAGCAAGCGTATAATGCATCAGCTCGGGTTGTAACCTCAATTGACGAAATGCTCGATCGAATTATTAACGGCATGGGAATCGTCGGGAGATAATGGATTTACTAGTCTCACAAGTTGAGGACCATGCAGGCCGTTGCCACAAGACGTGTCATTTCGTTAGCTAGCATGTTAATTATGGTGAATGTATAAAGCTCGTTGTCTCGATAACGATGGAAAGGGAGTTGAAGAAAGATGCGCGTTACACAAGGGATGTTAACGGCAAATTTATTGCGAAATTTAAATAATAGTAACGTTCGTTTGAGCAAACTGCAAGAACAACTATACACACAGCGTAAAATTAGCCGTCCGTCCGACGATCCAGTCGTCGCGTTGAAAGGAATGGCTTACCGCACCAACTTGACAGAAGTTGAGCAATATCGTCGCTATTTAACCGAAATGTATAAATGGATGGAAAACTCAGAAGCGGGAATGGAACAAGCAAATGCGATTTTCCAACGGACACGTGAGCTTGTCGTTAAAGCGTCAAACCTCGGAACACATGATCACGAAGATTTGCAAAAAATTAAAGCGGAAATTAGCCAGCTAAAAGAAGCTCTCGTTGACGTTGCCAATACACAAGTCGCCGGGAAGTATATCTTTAATGGAACGGATGTGAATACGAAGCCAGTAACGCTGAATACAGATGGTACTGTCACGATAAATACAGGTACTTATGAAGCATTCATGATTGAAGTGTCAAAAGAGGTTCCTGTCGCTGCTAGTATTGATCCGGAAAGTACATTTGGTGCAGAAATATTTAAATCGTTTCAAGATTTGGAAGAAGCCCTTAAAGATAACCCGCCTAACATCGATTCATTTATTGAAAGATTCCAAGGCCACATCGACGGAATGCTAGCGGAACGTGCGGAATTAGGTGCTCGTTACAACCGTATTGAACTCGTTGAAGATCGGCTTAGCAAGCAAGAAGTCATCGCCCATACAATTTTGAAAGAAAATGAAGGTGCAGATATGGAACGAGTTATTACGGACTTGAAAATGCAAGAGACGATTCATCGGGCTGCGCTTGCTGTCGGTGCTCGCGTCATTCAGCCGAGTTTAATTGATTTCTTAAGATAGAATGGTAGGTGAATCGTATGAATATTCCTCAAATTCGTATGGAATCTCAGTTTGCAAGAATTGGGATTAAGCAGGATAAGCCTATTCAAGAAATTGAACAACCGCCTGCCGAATTGTCAATTGAACAGCCGTCAGCTAATTTGGAAATTGAACAGATTTCAGGGAAGTTAACGATTGACCAAACTGAAGCTTGGGAAGACATGGATATAAAATCAATTTTTAAGCGAACGGAAGAATTTGCTCAGCTCGGATATGATAGCTGGCTAGAAGGGATGGGACGTATCTCTGAACAAGGTGATGAACTCATGCGAATTGAGAATGGCGGCGACCCGATTGTAGAGCAAGCAATCGAAAATAGTAAACTCCCAGAATTTGAGTTTAACGTCGGATGGATCCCATCTCCTTTCAGTGTTAAGATTCACTATGAACCTGGTGAAGCTCGCATACGTGCTACGGTGAATAAACCGGTTATTCATGCAACACCAAATCAACCGATTCACCGTTATACACCAGGGAAAGTGAATGTTTACGTTGCACAACATCATACGTTATCGATTTCTTTTGTAAACTCGAAAGCATAATGATAAGCAACACGGAAGCTGTTGCTTTTTTGTCATTTAATCATAAAAATTTTATAAAGGTGGAATTTGATGATTACGATTGAAACAAAATACAAAGGAGAAATTACGATACATGCAGCGGATGTGTTTACATTTGAAAAAGGGATACCTGGTTTTTCGAATGAAACATCATTTGTTTTTCTGCCTTTTGTAGAAGAAACGCCTTTTTATATTATGCAATCAGTCAAAACTCCGATGCTAGCGTTTTTCGTAACCGACCCGTTTACATTTTTTCAAACGTATGATTTTCAACTTGATGATGCCGTTGTAAACCAATTAAATATTAAGTCAGAGAAAGAAGTGTCGGTTTTTGTCATTTTAACAGTGGCTGATCCGTTTGCGAATACGACAGCAAATTTACAAGCCCCTATCGTTTTAAATGTAAATAAGAAATTAGGGAAACAAGTCATATTAGCTGATGAGCGTTATACGACGAAACATTCGCTAATGTCAAAAACGACGGAGGAAGCCGAGCATGTTAGTGTTGACTCGAAAACAAAATGAATCGATTCAAATAGGTGAAGAGATAGAAATTACAGTTCTTTCGATTCATGGAGATCAAGTGAAAATAGGAATACACGCACCGAAGCATATTGATATACATCGTAAAGAAGTGTACATGTCGATACAGCAAGCGAACGAACAAGCTGCAAACACACCGACGTTTGACGTGAATGCATTCAAACAGTTCTCACAAAAATCTGAGTAAATGGCTAGAAGAGGAGGTACGGAAATGGATGAAATTAAGTCATTATTAGTAGCGATGTTAGAATCACAAGGTGAAATCCTAGTAAAAAATGGACCATATCGAAGCTCGATTTAACGATATTGTATTTCGTATTGAACAATAGACGGAACGGCAAATAAAGCTTGAAAAAGAAGTTGACGAGTTTAAGTCAAACATCGTTGAACAAGTGTCAAAGCAACTCCTTCGAACGAAAAATATTTATCATTAAATAGGCGATAATCCCCATTGTTTCAACGTTTTTCCAATTAAGCTGTTGTCATATTTTTATCACTTTGTTATAAAACGACATGCTTAGCAGTCATTTTGTTACTTTTGTCACAGTTATGAAAATGTTGCCGATGAATTGAAACGTTTTGTAACGAGATCTTTACTTTGTACTCTCCTTTTCTATGCTAGGATTTTAGTAGAAACAAAAATAAATCTATTAAAAACATCAGGAGGGTAACAACATGAAGATAAAACATCTCGTAATTGCAACATTAGTAGGTGTCGGGCTGCTCGGCTCGCAAGTTGGAACTGCTGAAGCAGCAAATCAAGTGAAAGTCCAAACAAAAGTAAACTATCATTCCGTTACAGTTAAAGACTGGAATTCATTTAAAAATTGGTGTAACGTCCAATTCAAAGACTATCAACCTAACAAAAAGCAATCAAATAAGCAAGATTATGAAGTGAAGCAACCAGCTCCACAGCCTGATCAACCTAAGCAAGAACAACCAGCACCTGCACCAACACCTGCACCAACACCTGCACCAGCACCTGAAAAAGAACAACCGAAACAAGAAGAGCAGGTGAACAATGGTTTAACGGCTGAAGAGCAACAAATGTTAAACCTTGTCAATCAAGAGCGTCAAAAGCAAGGCTTACAACCGTTAAAAGCAAACTTGGAGTTGACAAAAGTCGCGCGAGTAAAGGCGAAAGATATGATTGACAACAATTATTTTTCACATCAATCTCCGACATACGGTTCACCATTTGATATGATGAAACAATTTGGAATTTCGTACCGTACGGCTGGAGAGAACCTAGCTGGAAATCAAACGGTTGAAAAAGCACACAACGCTTTAATGAATTCTGACGGTCACCGTGCAAATATTTTAAACGCAAATTATACTGAAGTTGGTATCGGGATTGTAGCTGGCGGACCATATGGAAAAATGTTTGTACAACTATTTAAAGGATAATTGATCGTAGCCTGTTCTTTTATGGGAGCAGGCTTTTTTTGATCATACATATAAACAATTTTAATTTTAAACCGATAAAGAATACAGAAGCAATTTCGAATGAAAAAGTCTTCAGAAATAAACTGTGGAAACATATGAGGAGGGTTTCGCAATGGAGTTAAAAGGACTTTCAAGTGTTCCGAATGTTATCCGCCCTATGAATCGCATTTCTGAAAGCATCTTAGAATTAAAAGACTTGTCACAACAAGGGTCAAAGCAACTAGCGAAAGAGTCTCAAGAACAATTTGGGAACAGAATAAAAGAGCGAGTCGAGGCAGTTAACGAGTTTTTAGTTCCATTAAATTCGTCAATTAAGTTTACGTTTCATGAAGAGCTACAGGAATACTACGTTGAATTGATTGATAAAGATACGCAAGAAGTCATCCGAGAAATACCGCCGAAGAAGTTTTTGGATATGTATGCTGCGATGGCTGAATTTATGGGACTGTTTGTGGATAAAAAAGGGTAAAGGAAGCGGTGAATGTGATGCAAGTGAATCAAATGCGCTTTGCTGGTCTTGCGAGCGGACTTGATACTGAGAATATTATAAAAGAATTAATGAATGCCGAACGGTATCCACTTAACAAGCTTTTCCAAAAGAAGCAAACACTTGAATGGCAACGCGACAGCTATCGCGATGTCAATAAATTGCTGAAAGATTTTGATACGCTTATTTTTGATGGCGTGTTTCGTCAGTCTACTTTTAATAAGAAAACTGTTTCTTCAAGCAATGAAAATGCAGTGAGTGCAAAAGCGATTAATGCAGGCGCGAACGTTTCAGCGCAAATTAAGGTTGATCAGCTTGCTACTTCAGAAGTTTGGGTTTCGGATGGTAGGCATAATTTTAGCTCAGGCGAGAGAACATTAACGTTTAATGTAATACAACCAGGCCAAACAGAATCAACAGAAGTGACGATAGAAATTGGTGAAAACGATACATTTCAGGATGTCCTGCGTAAATTTAACAGTTCTGGACTTGGAGTAACAATTTTTGAAGATGAATTTAACGGTAAACTCGTCATGACAATGGATGCAACTGGTGCCGGAGCGGAAATCCAACTTGCCGATTCAGATACCATTAATTTTATGAGTGAACAATTAAAATTTGGTCTTTCAACGGTAACACATAGTGATAACACAGAGATAACGATTTTGAGAAGCGAAAATTCTGGTAAGAATGCTAAGTTTGAAATTAATGGCTATTCTACAGAACGCACGTCTAATGTATTCACACTTAACGGTATGGAATACACATTAAAAAATGTGACAGACACTCCGGTTACGATTTCGACAGCTACGGATGTCGATAGCATTTTTGATACAGTCGTAAAGTTTGTCGATGAATATAATAGACTTATTGATGAACTCAACGGCAAGTTAATGGAGCCAAAGTATCGTGATTATCTGCCGCTGACAGATGAACAAAAAGAAGAAATGACTGAAAAGCAAATCGAGATGTGGGAAGAGAAAGCAAAAAGCGGATTGTTGCGAAGTGATTCGATCATTTCTGGCGGGTTAAATCAAATGCGAATGGATATGTATACAGGTGTCGAGCTAGAAGATGGAACGAAGCTGTTTTTATCTGATTTTGGTATTTCACCAATGAATGATTATATGCAGCGTGGTAAATTAGAAATTAATGCTGACAAATTAAGGGAAAAAATCGCTGAAGATCCGATGAAGTTGTACGAGCTATTTAACGGTAGTAGAGGAATGGAAAGTACAGAATCTGCAAATTTAGGGATTGCTGAACGGTTACGTAGTTCGATGAAGCAAGTGACGAATCAAATCGAGGAACGAGCCGGGAACAGTTTGCGGACGAACCATCAATTTGTGCTTGGGCGAAACATCATCGACGTCGACAAACAAATTGACCGTATGCAAGATCGACTGAAGAGAGTAGAGGAACGTTATTGGCGACAATTTACAGCGATGGAAAAAGTGATTCAACAAGCGAATCAACAATCGATGTTTTTATTTGAGCAATTTGGCGGCTTTTAGGTCGAGAAGGAGTGATGTTCATGTCAATGAGAAATCCATATGCGGCTTATGAGAATAATTCTGTTACAACCGCAGCACCTGGGGAATTGACGCTTATGCTATATAACGGATGTCTAAAATTTATAAAGCAAGCGAAGCGTGCAATGGAAGAAAATAATTTTGAAGATAAAAACATGAATATCCAAAAAGCGCAAAACATTATTTCAGAATTAATGGTTACGTTAAATACAGACATTCCAATTGCGAAACAAATGATGCAAATGTATGATTACATGAATCGCCGTTTAATCGAAGCAAACATTAAAAACAATGCAGAGGTTTTGGATGAAGTTGAATCGTATGTTGTTGAATTTCGTGATACGTGGAAAGAAGTCGTATTTATTAACCGTAAGGCACAACATAGCGGAAGTGAACGTGTCTAATGAGCATCGTCAAGCAACTTCATTATGTAACAGAACAGCTAAGTAATCATTTGAACAGTGGAATTCAAGACAGCCGTGATTCGTACATTGAAACAATCTCTGAATTGTTAGAGAGGCGGCAATCGCTTATCGCCAGTTTCCCAGGAACGTTTACAGAAGAAGAAAAGCAAATCGGCAAACAGATTGTGACGTTAAACGAACGTGTTGACAAAAAGTTAAAAGAACAGCTTATTTTTTTAAAAAAAGAACTTGACACGTTTCAGCGAAACAAACGCCGTCAAAAGCATTATTCAAATCCTTACAAAGACATAGCAGTCGATGGAATGTATTTTGATAAAAAAAAATAATCGATTTGTTTGACTTCACTTTTCGAACTGATTATAGTGAATGTATAAATGTTAACAAATTGTGAACATTTATAGTAAAGAATGTGTGAAGGGAATGTATGAAGAAACATGCAAGGAAAAGTAAAATGGTTTAATGCAGAAAAAGGTTTTGGTTTTATTGAGCGGGAAGATGGAGATGACGTATTTGTTCATTATTCCGCAATCCAAGCTGAAGGTTTTAAAACGCTTGATGAAGGTGACGATGTCCAATTTGAAATTGTCGAAGGTGCACGTGGTCCACAAGCTGAAAATGTTGTAAAGCTTTAATCGCATTCCCTTCAAGTGTGTGTTCAAAAAGAAGGATAGCGGAAGACAAAGTTGGCTCAATATGCAACATCGAGATCCACACTTCATATGTATGTGTCGAAAGTCGAACAAGTTCTGTGCTACGCAGCGTACCGTTTTGAATACGTTGGAAGTAGTGCAGAACAAGTTGCACGCTTCTGAGCTTTTTGAACAACCTATCAAGATATGGTTCAACATCGTTGGACGTGATCTTATGAAAGAAGGACTGTAATTGAAGCAAACCCTCTTGAAAAATGAACATTTTTTCAAGAGGGTTTCACTTTTTGTTCATAGTTTTTCACTTTTTATTTCAATCGGTGAATTATAATGAAAGTAGGCATCATTTCGACATTTTTTTCTCGTAGTTTAAGAAGGAATAAGGACGGGTAATAAAGAAGTATAGTAACTAGCAAGGGGATCCCCTCTTGTGTCCGCTGGATATAGGTCAAAAGGCGGAAAAATTGCGCGAGGAGGAGTCAGCGATGAAATTTACAATTCGCGGTGAAAATATTTCAGTGACAGATGCTTTACGAGAGTACATCGAGAAAAAAATCAGCAAGCTAGAACGGTATTTCGATTCTCCAACGAATTCAGAAGTACACGTAAATTTAAAAGTGTACAATGAAACCCAATCGATTGAAGTAACCATTCCAATGAAAAGTTTGCTACTTCGGGCTGAAGAACAACATGCTGACATGTATGCAGCTATTGACTTAGTTGTTGAAAAGCTCGAACGGCAAGTTCGAAAATACAAAACGAGAGTAAACCGCAAAGCACGTCAAAATGGCAGTGTGAAGCAGATGTTTTCAACAGCAATTGAAACAAAAACAGAGGAAGAAGATGATTTTCAAGTTGTTCGAACAAAACGGTTTAATTTGAAGCCGATGGATGTGACTGAAGCTATTTTACAAATGGATATGCTTGGACATAATTTCTTCGTCTTTTCAGATGCGGAAACGAGTAATACAAATGTCGTTTACCGCCGCAAAGATGGTAAATATGGACTTATTGAACCAGAATAAACGAAAAAATTTAAAAGCGCAGCGAATGTTCGCTGTGCTTTTTTCACGTTTTATGGAAACTCAAGAAAGGTCGCCTGTTGTATATCAAAAACAGTCTTGATAAAATGATAGAATAACATGTTATTGTAAAAGAATATATTGAGGGGCGTTTACTATGATTGGATTATTGAAAAAAGTATTTCCAAGCTCAAACGATCGACAAGTGAATCGATTACAAAAGCAAGCCGAACGCATCGATCAACTCGCGCCTGACATGGAGAAGCTCTCTGATGGAGAGTTACGAGCAAAAACAGAAGAGTTTAAAGCGAGACTCGAACAAGGTGAAACGATAGATGATCTTATAGAAGAAGCGTTTGCCGTAGTCCGAGAAGCGTCAACCCGTGTACTCGGCATGACTCCATATCTTGTTCAACTGATGGGTGGCATCGCGCTTCACGAAGGAAATATTGCAGAAATGAAGACAGGGGAAGGAAAAACACTTGTAGCAACAATGCCTGTCTATTTGAATGCATTAACAGAAAAAGGGGTTCACGTCGTTACTGTTAACGAATATTTAGCTCGTCGGGACGCTGAACAAATGGGACAGCTGTACGAATTTTTAGGCTTAACAGTAGGTCTTAATATAAGCGGATTAGATAAAGAAGATAAAAAAGAAGCCTATGCAGCTGACGTAACGTATGGTACGAACAATGAGTTTGGGTTCGATTACTTGCGTGACAATATGGTGCTCTATAAAGAAGACATGGTCCAACGTCCACTTCATTTTGCAATTGTTGATGAGGTTGACTCTATTTTAATTGATGAAGCTAGAACACCGCTTATTATTTCTGGTGCTGCGAATAAATCAACAGATCTTTACATTCGCGCGAACCAGTTCGTTAAAATGTTAACGAAAGATACAGATTTTACGTATGATGAAAAGACAAAAAACGTTCAACTGACGGAAGAAGGAATTAATAAGGCAGAAAACTTTTTCGGAATTGAAAATTTATTTGACATTAAACACGTGCAAATTAATCATCATATTAATCAAGCATTAAAAGCTCATGTCGTTATGCTTCGTGACACAGATTACGTCGTGGAAGATGGCGAAGTTGTAATCGTCGATGCTTTTACAGGCAGGTTGATGAAAGGTAGACGGTATAGTGACGGACTCCATCAAGCGATTGAAGCAAAAGAAGGATTGGAAATTCAAAAAGAAAGTATGACGCTTGCGACGATTACGTTTCAAAACTATTTCCGTCGTTATGAAAAGCTTGCAGGGATGACAGGAACAGCAAAAACCGAAGAAGAGGAATTCCGAAACATTTACAATATGAACGTGATCGCCATCCCTACGAACAAACCGATCCAACGTATTGATAACCCAGACTTAATTTATAAAACGGTGAATGGAAAGTATAAGGCGATGATCGAAGAGCTTATTGAACGCCATAAAAAAGGACAACCCGTTCTTGTCGGGACAGTTGCTGTTGAAACGTCTGAATTAATTTCAAAAATGCTGAAAAAGAAAGGCATTCGCCATAACGTCTTGAATGCAAAAAATCATGAACGAGAAGCAGAAATTATTGAAGAAGCGGGAAAAAAAGGTGCCGTTACGATTGCAACGAACATGGCAGGACGTGGAACCGACATAAAAATTGATGAAGAAGTTGCAAAGTTAGGTGGCTTGTTTATCTTAGGAACGGAACGTCATGAAAGCCGTCGAATTGACAACCAGCTTCGTGGACGTTCAGGACGTCAAGGAGACCCAGGAGAATCACGTTTTTATATTTCAATGGAAGACGAACTTATGCGTAGGTTCGGATCTGATAATTTGATGGGCATGATGGATCGACTCGGAATGGATGAAGATCAACCGATTGAAAGTCGCATGGTGACAAGAGCAGTTGAAGCAGCACAAAAGCGTGTTGAAGGTAATAACTTCGACGCTCGTAAACAGTTGCTCCAATATGATGATGTCATGCGTCAGCAGCGTGAAATTATATACAAACAACGTTTAGAGGTTCTCGAATCAGAAAACTTGCGTGATGTAACCGAAAATATGATAAAGTCCGTAATTGAGCGTACGGTCGCTACGCATACACCAGAAGAGGAAGTGCCAGAAGACTGGGATTTACAAGCGATTGCTGATTACATGAATGCAAACCTATTCCAACAAGGTGCAATTTCTGAAAAAGATTTATATGGGAAAGATCCTGAAGAAATGGTTGAAATTTTATTCGAAAAAGCCCGTGAAAAATACGATGAAAAAGAAGAACACTTTGAGCCTGAACGGATGCGGGAATTTGAAAAAGTTATCGTGCTTCGTGCAGTTGATAGCAAATGGATGGATCATATCGATGCCATGGATCAGCTACGTCAAGGGATCCATCTCCGAGCATACGGACAAAATGATCCGCTCCGTGAATATCAGTTTGAAGGTTTTGAAATGTTTGAAGCAATGGTTGCTGCGATTGAAGAAGATGTCGCTCGCTATATTATGAAAGCAGAAATTCAACAAAATATACAAAGAGAAGCGGTCGCAGTTGGGCAAGCAGTAAACCCGAAAGAGGAGACGAGCAAACCAAAGCGTCAGCCAATTAGAAGAGCGGAATCTGTAGGTAGGAATGCTCCGTGCCCATGCGGAAGTGGGAAAAAATATAAACATTGTCACGGTCGTTAAAGTCGTTAAAATCGTTACTCTAAAAGTAACGCAATTGGACATTATGCGATTGAATTGGGGAAGCTAATTGTGAAGCAATTCAAGTATTAACAATAAAATAGTGAAATAATGGATTATGTTGTGCAAAAAACGAAGGGCGCGTGTTGCTTGGCTCGAGCAACAGTAGCACGATTCGTGGATCGGATGACATGAAATGAACTCGATTTAGGTTTACGGTTTCCCCATCTTTATATTTCTCAAAAAAGTAAAAAGGATGTTGATTTATGGAATTAGCAGAAATTCGAAATGAACTCTCGGAAATGAAAGAAAAACTAACGAACTTTAGGGGGTCTCTTTGACCTCGATGCGAAGCTGTCGAAAATAAATGAGCTTGAAAAAGTGATGCAAGACTCAAGTTTTTGGGACGATCAACAGAAGGCGCAATCGGTCATCAATGAATCAAACGAATTGAAAGAAATGGTTGAACAGTTTCAAGCGATAGAAGAACAATATGAAAACTTAGAAGTGTCTTATGAATTAGTGAAAGAAGAAGACGATGAGGAACTTCGAGCGGAGCTTGAAAGCGAGCTTCAACCACTTATCGACGCGATGAACGATTATGAGATTTCGCTATTGCTTAGCGGTCCTTATGATAAAAACAACGCGATTTTAGAACTGCATCCAGGTGCAGGTGGAACAGAGTCACAAGATTGGGCATCATTATTATTGCGAATGTACACGAGGTGGGCGGAGCAAAAAGGCTTTAAAGTTGAGATGCTTGACTACTTACCTGGAGACGAGGCGGGAGTAAAGAGCGTCACCTTACTGATTAAAGGTCATAATGCATATGGCTATTTAAAAGCAGAAAAAGGAGTGCACCGTCTCGTGCGAATTTCGCCTTTCGACTCGTCGGGAAGACGGCATACATCATTCGTATCATGCAATGTTGTCCCAGAGTTTGATGATGATATTGAAATCGAAATTAAACTAGATGAACTAAAAATTGATACGTATCGTGCAAGCGGAGCAGGGGGTCAACACGTGAATACGACCGACTCAGCTGTTCGAATTACACATACCCCGACAAATACGGTCGTCAGTTGTCAATCAGAACGTTCGCAAATAAAAAACCGTGAAAAAGCAATGAAAATGTTAAAATCGAAGTTATATCAATTGCGAATTGAAGAACAAGAACGAGAAATGGCTGAAATTCGTGGAGATCAAAAAGAGATTGGCTGGGGAAGCCAAATTCGTTCGTATGTGTTTCATCCGTATAGTATGGTGAAAGATCACCGGACGAACGTTGAGATTGGGAATATCCAAAGTGTGATGGACGGCGAGATTGATGAGTTCATTAACAGTTATTTACGTTCGCAAATTGGCTAAACATTGTCTTAGAATATTCAAACGTAAATTGGTAACACTAAATTTTAGCATTTTGTTATAAATGTTTCATTTTTAATACAAATTTTCTCTTTACGTTTTGTTATAGTAAAACTTGGGAACATTAATTTTAGGATTAAAATTGAAAGGAGAAAAGACAGTGAAAAAAACTTGGCTTATGATGTTCAGTATGTTTGCTCTTGCTCTGTTGCTTGTAGCGTGCGGTGGCAATGATGACACTGACACTAACACTGGAACTGATGATGGGGGAACAACTGAACAAACCGATGAAGGAGCTACTGACAAGGATGAAGGTACTGATGGTGCCGACGGTGACACTGACGCAACAAGCTATGATGCAGATGCAGCTGAAAGCTCGTATCAACAATCATGTGCATCTTGTCACGGCGGTGACTTAGAAGGTATAAGTGGTCCTGAACTTACGAAAATCGGTGCAAGTCTTTCAGAAGATGAAATCCTTGATGCAATTTTAAATGGAAGAACTGGCATGCCACCAGGAATGCTTCAAGGTGACGAAGCTGAAAACGTAGCAGCTTGGTTAGCTGACAAGAAATAATTTAAAAAAACAGCGCTGAAAACTTAAGCGCTGTTTTTTTAAATCTTTCTTCGCATTTTCCTGCTTTTTTTTCTTCAAAGTCACAATAGAACTTTAATACCGGTTAATCTTGTAAATCCACACAAATTACATACTAAAGAACTAAAAAGGATGATATGGATAACTATTTTTTACTTTTTTATTAAAAGTGGTAGAAAATTGTTACTTTTGTAATGAAAATGTAATGTTATTTTGACTCAAAAAGTCGAATAACAATGCTATAATTGTTTTTAATTTCATTGTACATACATGAAGTGACTCGCAATATTTGGGAAGTGATACGTTTTGATTAAAATGAAAGATGTTTGGAAAACATATCCGAATGGTGTAATGGCCGTCAATGGGATTGATTTCAAACTCGATAAAGGTGATTTTGTTTATGTTGTTGGTCCAAGTGGGGCTGGCAAATCAACGTTTATTAAAATGATATATCGTGAAGAAAAACCTACGAAAGGAAAAATTGTCGTTAATAATATCGATTTAACTAGGTTAAAAGAACGGGATGTACCTAAGTTACGTCGAAAAATCGGGGTTGTCTTCCAAGATTTTAAATTGCTTCCAAAGCTAACAGTCTATGAAAATGTTGCATTTGCACTCGAAGTGATTGAAGAAGCGCCTGAAAACATTAAACGCAAAGTGATGGATGTTCTTGACTTAGTTAAATTGAAAAATAAAGCTCGCATGTATCCTGATGAATTATCAGGCGGTGAACAGCAACGAGTATCGATCGCTCGTTCAATTGTTAACGGTCCATCACTCGTCGTTGCAGATGAACCTACAGGAAATTTAGACCCTGAAACAGCGTGGGGAATTATGGATATTTTTGAAGATATTAACAGTCGAGGGACGACAGTCATTATGGCAACACATAACAAAGAAATCGTCAACACGATAAAAAGGCGGGTCGTAGCCATTGACGGTGGCCGTATCGTAAGGGATGAGCAACAAGGGGAGTACGGCTATGAAGACTAGGGTTATTGCCCGGCATATTCGCGAAGGAATAAAGAGTTTAATTCGTAATGGCTGGATGACATTTGCTTCAATTAGTGCAGTCACCGTTACGCTTTTACTTACAGGTGTTTTCTTAATCGTGTTGTTAAATATGAATTCAATTGCATCACAAATTGAAGACGATGTCGAAGTGAGGGTATACATAGATCGCTCTGCTGAAGAACAACAAGTGAATGATCTGAAAAATCAAATCGAAGAGTTATCTGAAGTAAAGTCCGTTTCGTTTGTTACAAAAGAACAAGGACTTGAAAATTTAATTGACAGTCTTGGAGATGAAGGCGAAGCATTTGAATCGTTAAAAGATGAAAATCCACTTCAAGATATGTATGTGATTAAAACGAACATACCGAAAGATACAGTTGTTGTGGCACAGAAAGTTGAATCATTCGAAGCTGTAGACGAAGTTCGCTATGGAAAAGGGACGGTTGAAAGGCTGTTCAAAGTTGTTGAAGTTTCTCGTAATGTCGGGATTGTCCTAATTATTGGCTTGATCTTTACAGCTTTATTTCTCATTGCGAACACAATTAAGCTAACAATTTTATCAAGACGACAAGAAATCGAGATTATGAAACTAGTCGGTGCAACGAATGCTTTTATTCGCTGGCCATTTTTCGTAGAAGGTTTGCTTCTCGGATTAATAGGCTCAATTATCCCGATTGTCGTCCTCATTATTGGATACAACTTTGTTTTTAATGAATTTAACGCCAAGTTGAAGACGATGTTTATCGACCTATTGCCAGTGTATCCATTCGTTATTCAACTCACATTTATTTTAGTATTTATCGGTGTGTTCATCGGAGTGTGGGGAAGCTTAACGTCTATTAGAAAATTTTTAAAAGTGTAAGTATGGGGGGGTTAGGCTTGAAACAAAAAGTGTTAACAGGTTTTTTAGCTACAATGTTAGCCATTTCTGGTGTGATCGTTGCCCCAAGTATTGAAACTGTGGAAGCTCAATCACTAAGTGAAATACGAACGAAAAAAGTAGAAAATGATGAAAAGAAAAAGCGAAAGCAATCAGAACTTTCAAAGGTTAAAAGTGAAAAAGCTGCAATTCAAAAGCAAGTTAACCAGTTTAATAAGCAAATTGAAAATACCACTAAAAAAATAGTGGAAAATCAAGATAAAATTATAAAGAATCAAAATGAAATTGAAGAACTTGAAGTTGAAATCGAAGAAACTGAAATTCGTATCGCCGAACGTGACGAATTATTAAAAGAACGCGTTCGGTCAATGCATGTGAATGGCGGTGCTATCAATTATTTGGAAGTTTTACTAGGTTCACAGGGTTTCGGTGATTTTCTTGACCGTGTCCTTGCTTTAAATGTCATTGCTGAGCAAGATCGGATCATTATCGAAGAACAAAAAGCAGACAAAATTTTACTTGAAGAAAATAAAGCTGAAGTTGAAAAGCTCGTCGCACAAATTAAAGCGGAACAAGAACAATTAGATGATCTAAAAAAAGAACTGACATCACAGCTTGACCAAAAAGAAAACATGCTCAGTGAAATTAAAGAAGAAGAAGAGCATCTTCATGCGGAGTACGAGGAACTAGAAGATATAGCAGGGTTGTTAAAGGAACAAGAAAAAGCTTTTGCCAGTCAAGTGGCAACGTCTGGTGGAAAAAAGGAATCTAAAAGTACTGGAGGCGGAAAGGTCAATAAGCCTTCACCAAGAAGTGTAAAATCGAATAAGCCTTCACCAAGAAGTGTAAAATCGAATAAGCCGATTAGTAGCAGTGGGAAACTTATTATGCCGACACATGGCATTTATCAAAGAGGGTTTGGAAATGGACATTTTGGAATTGATATTTCAAATATAAATAAACCGCCAATTCGTGCTGCGGCCTCAGGCACTGTAGTAAGAGTTAAAACTGGATGTGCTCCTCGTGTGAAATCATGTGGTGGAGGCTTTGGAAACCATATTATAATTGCTCACACATTGTCCAACGGTGAAAAAATTGCTACATTATACGCTCATCTTGATCCAGGTAGCATTAAAGTTAAAACAGGTCAATCTGTTGCTCAAGGTGCCGTAATCGGAAAGATGGGTAATACAGGTAGAGTAAGTGGACGAACAGGGATTCATTTACATTTTGAAGTACATAAAGGCGGATATAGTGGACGTGGTTCGGCTGTAAATCCAAAATCGTACTTTTAGATTTACCAATATGCGATTGCATATACCAAAACTTTTACAAGTGTAATTTGGGGGTATTTAATTTTGATGAAACGAAAAATAGTGATAGGATTTTTAACAGGGGCACTTGCTATTTCTAGTATTATCGTCGCGCCAAGTGTTGAAACAGCAAATGCTCAATCTATCAATGATGTGCGTGAAAAGAAAAAACAAACTCAAAAAGAACTTTCAAATGTACGGGAGCAAAAGAAAAAGGCAAAAAACGAAGTCTCACAAATTGATTCCCAAATGACCGAAACAACAAATAAAATTGTAAAAAAAGAAGATGAAGTTGTTAAAAATCGTAAAGAGATTGAACGACTTGAAGAGGAAATAAAGGAAGCCGAAATACGTATTGCCGAACGTGATGCAGTGTTAAAAGAACGTGTTCGATCGATGCATGTGAACGGTGGCGCTGTCAATTATTTAGAAGTATTACTAGGATCACAGAGTTTCGGAGATTTTCTCGATCGTGTCCTTGCTTTAAATGTCATTGCGGAACAAGATCGTACGATTATTGAAGAGCAAAAAGCTGATAAAATGGCTCTTGAAGAAAATAAAGCAGAAGTTGAAAAACTCGTTAAACAAATTGAAGAAGAACTAGCAAACTTAGAAAAGTTAAAAGATGACTTAATTACTCAGATGGCGGAAAAAGAAAAACTGCTAGAAGAAATTGCGGAAGAAGAAGAAGTGCTTGATGCGGAGTTTAAAGGTTATGTAGCTGAAGAAAAAGCATTAGAACAACAATTACGAGCAGCTCAAGCGAGGGCAGACGCTGCAGCTAAAGCGAATTCTAGTGGCTCCTCTTCAAGTGGATCCACTGGAGTTTCATATAGGAAATCATCTGGCATGTTTCTCTGGCCTGCAGCAGGTCGCTTTTCTTCTGGATACGGCTGGCGCATACATCCTATATATAAAACAAGAAAACTTCATAAAGGTATTGATATAGCAAATGCAGCCGGTACACCAATTCGTGCTGCAGCTGCTGGTAAAGTAACCGCAGCTGGCTGGCATTCAGGTGGATATGGAAATTATATAAAAATTGATCATGGGAATGGTTACGTAACTTTATATGCTCATTTAAGTTCAATTTCTGTTCGTAAAGGTCAGTCAGTTTCAGCGGGACAACATATTGGAGGTATGGGGACTACAGGTTCATCAACTGGAAATCACCTCCACTTTGAAGTTCATAAAGGAGGAAGTACGGTAGACCCACTCAATCACTTGTAAAAATTAACGTAAGACAAAACATAATGTAAACAAGCCTTGCATATAGTAGAATAGAAGAAAAGCATCGCATCTGATGGTGTGATGCTTTTTTATGTCGAGTTTTTTTAATTTTGTATTGGGGTGAAAAAAGTGAAACTAAGATGGCAGATCGTGACCGTCCTCGTCACTGTCTCTTTACTTGTCGGGGCAGGCGGAACTTATTTAGGGATGGAGTTTTTTGAAAATCGCTCATATTCGACGGGTAGTGATTCGAAAGGGAATTCAACGTCACTTCAAGCACGTGATTTAGAAAAAATCAAAAAATCTTACGAATATATTAGAGAAAACTACGTAGAAGATGTGAACGATCGTGATGTCATTGAAGGTGCCATTAAAGGAATGATCGGTACACTCGAAGATCCGTATTCTGTTTATATGGATCAAGAGACAGTAAAAGAATTCACAGAATCCCTTGATTCTTCTTTTGAAGGAATTGGCGCGGAAGTGAGCATGCAAAACGGAAAAGTAACGATCGTCGCTCCGTTCAAAGACTCTCCAGCTGAGAAAGCTGGTTTGAAGCCGAACGATAAAGTGATTACGATCGATGGTGAGCCAACCGAAGGCCTTGACTTATATGAAGCCGTATTGAAAATTCGTGGTGAAAAAGGAACGTACGTGACATTAGGAATTGAAAGAGCGGGTCAATCAAACACGATTGATATTAAAGTAAAACGTGATGAAATTCCGATTGAAACAGTATATGCCGAACAACAGGAAGTGAACGGAAAAACGGTCGGAATTATTGAAATCACATCATTTTCTGAAGAAACAGCTGCTGATTTTGAAAAAGAATTAAAAAAGCTGGAAGCTACGAAGATTGACGGACTCGTCATTGACGTACGCGGAAATCCAGGAGGTTATTTGCAAAGTGTTGAAGACATTGCTCAACTCATTATTCCGAACACGAAACCGTACATTTTGATTGAAGATCGTGAAGGAAATAAGAAACAGTCCGTTTCACAACTTAAAGAGAAAAAACCTTACCCGATCGTTGGATTAATCGATGAGGGGAGTGCTTCAGCTTCCGAAATTTTAGCTGCTGCATTGAAAGAAAATGCGGGATACGACTTAGTAGGTACGAATTCGTTCGGAAAAGGAACTGTACAACAAACAGTGAATTTAGGAGACGGAAGTCAGTTAAAATTGACGATGTTTAAATGGTTAACACCAGATGGAAATTGGATTCATGAAAAAGGTGTTGAGCCAACAGTTCCTGTACGTCAGCCAGATTACTACTATACGAGCCCGTTGACCGTGACAGAGGAACCATTTGCTTATGATATGAACAATGAACAAATTAAAAGTGCTCAACTGATGCTTGATGGATTAGGATTTGCTCCAGGTCGAACAGATGGATACTTTAGCAAGCAAACGGAAAAAGCAGTCCTCGCATTTCAGGAAACATTTGATTTGCCAACTACCGGTAAAATTGATGAAGAAACAGCAAGTAAACTACAAGAACAAGTTCTTGAGCAAATTCGCACACACGAAAATGACACACAATTACAAACTGCGATTGAGTTGATTGCTGAATGAAATCTATTTTTGAAGTTCATGCAGGAGTTTTAAATATGTCGTCGAAGTAGTTATATTAGCGATATGATATGATGATAGAAACGCCCCTAGTTAACATTTGGGGCGAGTTTTTTCTTTTCATGAACAATACTTCGCTTCCTAATTTTTTATATGTTTGACACGATGTAACTTGAACCGTACGAATAGTGCATGGAAAGAACGATGACAGCAAAACATCGTTACTGCTTCGGTAGGTTTTGACTAACAGAATTACGGTGTTGGAGGTTAAGGCATGGTACTCGCTTTTTTGACAGAACTCGGCTATGGTTTTTTAAGATTATTTATGAATCCTGTTTTTTATATGGCATTTATCTTATCGTTTGTACTTGCTTTTCGCCGGATCCATAAAGAACGGCTTCATTTTCATACACGCGTGTATGATGTCGTCACTAATTTGTATCAAATGCTCATCCCCGGGCTCATTGCTGGATTTATATTGTATGGACTGTTTATTGGGCTCGGCCTTATGCTTTCTGAAGGGATTATTGTTCTACTTATGGCGGTGACGATGTTATTCGGCTTAACGTTACGCCCGCGTTTTCTCTCTCCAGCATTTGTCATTTTTTTTACAACTGTAATTATTGTTTTTATGCCGAAGTGGGAAGTAAATCACGCTGTGCTGAATCGCTGGATGGAAGGCATTCAAGTTGCATTTCTTCCGTATTTGTTTTTGCTCATGACTATTTTCCTTATCGCCGAAGCCATGCTCATTATGTTTCAAGCAAAACGAAGCTCATCGCCGAGAAGAGTGATAGGCAAGCGCGGAAAACCGATTGGTGGTTTTGCGACCGAGAGTCTTTGGCTCGTACCGACGTTTTTATTAATTCCTGGCTCTGGACTAGAGAGATTAGAGTGGTGGCCATTTTTCGGAATGGGTGAATCTTTTGCATTTATATTTGTTCCGTTTCTTATCGGTTACGAGCAGTTCCAAACGTATGATTTACCTGTTAGAGCACTGAGGCGAGATGGAAAACGTCTAGCAGTCATTGCTTTTGTTGCTCTTCCACTAGCGGTTTTTGCACTTCTTTATGACTGGCTTGTCATAGCTTTTCTCGGAATGGCTTTATTAAGTTTTTGTCGGGTGGCGTTATATGTTCACGAACGTAAGCAAAATGCACGTCGACCAGCATTGTATACGCTACGTAATCAAGGCGTGCAAATTTTAGCAATCGTTCCTAAAAGCCCAGCTGCAGACATGAATGTAAAGGTAGGTGAAGTAATACGTCGCGTGAATGGGATTGAAGTGAATAATGCGATTCAATTTTATGAAGCGTTGCAAACAAGCCCGACATTTTTTAAACTCGATGTCTTGGATGAACACGGGGAACTTCGTTTTGAACAGCGGGCCCTGTACGAAAATGAGCATCATGCACTTGGCTTATTGTTTGTGGATAAGCCGCGTGCCAAATATAGTGAAGCAGAAGAAGCCTGAGAAATCTCAATCTCAGGTTTTCCTTATTTTAGATACCGAATATCAGTTCGTTATAGTGTTATTACACTATGTATTCGTGTTATAATTAGATTAAATTAAACGGAAATAGAGAGGGTTCGTTGTGAGTAATCAATTTGAGCTTGTGTCTAACTATAAACCTGCTGGTGACCAGCCTGAAGCCATTGAAAAGCTTGTCAAAGGGATAAAAGAGGGTAAACGATATCAAACTTTACTCGGAGCGACGGGAACGGGTAAAACGTTTACGATGTCTAACGTAATTCAACAAGTGAATAAGCCGACACTCGTTATCGCACATAACAAAACACTCGCTGGACAATTGTATAGCGAGTTTAAAGAGTTTTTTCCGAACAATGCGGTTGAATATTTCGTGAGCTATTACGATTATTATCAGCCTGAAGCGTATGTACCGCAATCAGATACGTATATTGAAAAAGATGCAAGCATTAACGATGAAATTGATAAACTTCGACATTCCGCGACGAGTGCATTATTTGAACGGGAAGATGTCATCATCGTTGCGAGTGTCTCGTGTATTTATGGTTTAGGTTCACCCGAAGAATATCGAGAGCTTGTTTTGTCTTTACGGATCGGTATGGAAAAAGATCGTAATGAGTTACTACGTGAACTCGTTGATATTCAGTATGAGCGGAATGACGTTAATTTTACACGGGGGACGTTTCGTGTTCGTGGTGATATTGTTGAGATTTTTCCAGCTTCACGTGACGAACATTGTATTCGGATTGAATTTTTTGGAGATGAGATCGATCGGATGACCGAGGTTGATGCGTTAACAGGAGAAATTCTTGGTGAACGTGAGCACGTTGCTATTTTTCCAGCGTCTCACTTCGTCACGCGGGAAGAAAAAATGAAGTTAGCGATTAAACGAATTGAAGAAGAACTAGAGGAAAGGCTGAAAGAGCTAAAAGCAGAAAACAAATTGTTAGAGGCACAACGTCTCGAACAACGTACCCGTTATGATCTTGAAATGATGAGTGAAATGGGGTTTTGTTCAGGGATTGAAAACTATTCCCGACATTTGACGTTTCGCGAAGCGGGGGCAACTCCGTACACGCTACTCGATTATTTTTCGAAAGATTGGCTCGTCATGGTTGATGAGTCTCACGTGACATTACCACAGATTCGCGGTATGTATAATGGAGACCGAGCCCGTAAGCAAGTGCTTGTCGATCATGGATTTCGACTTCCATCCGCATTGGATAACCGCCCACTTCAGTTTGAAGAATTTGAGAAAAAGGTAAATCAAGCTGTTTTCGTTTCAGCGACACCTGGGCCGTTCGAGCGTGAACATACTCCAGAAATGGTCGAACAAATTATTCGCCCGACTGGCTTATTAGATCCGACGATCGATGTCCGTAAAACAAAAGGACAAATCGATGACTTGCTCGATGAAATTCAGGAGCGCGTAAAAAAAGACGAGCGTGTGCTTATTACGACGTTAACGAAAAAAATGGCGGAAGATTTAACCGACTATTTAACTGAAATGGATATTAAAGTTCGGTATTTGCACTCTGAAATTAAAACGTTAGAGCGGATTGAAATTATTCGTGATTTAAGGCTCGGTGTGTTTGATGTTCTCGTCGGGATTAACTTGCTTAGAGAAGGTCTTGATATACCTGAAGTTTCACTCGTTGCAATTCTCGATGCGGATAAAGAAGGTTTTCTCCGTTCCGAACAATCGCTTATTCAAACTATTGGACGAGCGGCACGGAACGCGAATGGGCACGTTATTTTGTATGCGGATACGATAACAAGGTCGATGGACGTAGCGATTTCAGAAACGAAGCGTCGTCGGACGATTCAAGAAGCATTTAACGAAAAGCATGGCATTACACCGCAAACGATTCAAAAAGAAATACGTGACGTCATCCGGGCGACTAAAGTTGCTGAAGAATTGGAAACGTACACGACAGAAAAATCATTAACAAAAATGTCAAAAAAGGAACGAGAGACGCTCATTCAATCGTTAGAGAAAGAAATGAAGCAAGCGGCTCGAGATTTGCAGTTTGAACGTGCGGCAGAGCTTCGCGATTTAATGTTAGAATTACAAGCAGAACGATCGACTTAATCAAACGTTTGTTTAAAAGAAGCTTTAACGGAAAAATTTGCGTCGTTTTAGTGGAGAACGTTGTAATTGAATAGGAAGGATGGAGTAGATGGCAGTAGACAAGATCGTTGTTAAAGGTGCCCGCGTCCACAATTTAAAAAATATTGATGTCGAAATTCCTCGCGATCAGCTCGTCGTTGTAACAGGATTATCAGGATCCGGAAAGTCTTCGCTTGCGTTTGATACGATTTACGCGGAAGGTCAACGGCGTTACGTAGAATCATTATCCGCGTATGCACGACAGTTTCTCGGTCAGATGGATAAACCAGACGTCGATTCGATTGAAGGATTATCACCTGCGATTTCGATCGATCAGAAGACGACGAGTCGGAATCCGCGTTCAACCGTTGGAACTGTAACAGAAATTTATGATTATTTGCGTTTGCTATATGCACGTATCGGTCGCCCGATTTGTCCAAAACACGGTGTTGAAATTACTTCACAAACAGTTGAACAGATGGTTGATCGGGTGATGGTATTTCCGGAAAGAACGCGGCTACAAATTTTAGCGCCTGTCGTTTCTGGCCGAAAAGGTGAGCACGTGAAAGTTTTTGAAGAGATTAAAAAGCAAGGCTTCGTACGTATTCGTGTAAATGGAGAAATGCATGAAATCTCTAATGAAATTTCACTTGATAAAAATAAAAAGCATTCGATTGAAGTTGTTGTCGACCGCATCGTCGTGAAAGAGGGAATTGAAACGCGTCTAGCTGATTCACTTGAGACGGCATTAGAGTTGACAGACGGTCGTGTCATTGTCGATGTGATTGGCGAGGAGGAATTGCTTTTTAATCAACACCATGCATGTCCGCATTGTGGTTTTACAATTGGAGATTTAGAGCCACGACTGTTTAGTTTTAACAGTCCTTTTGGTGCTTGTTCAACGTGTGATGGGCTCGGACAGCAGCTTGAAGTTGATGTTGATCTCATCATACCGAACCCCGATTTAACATTAAATGAACATGCGATTGCGGCATGGAAACCGACGAGCTCGCAATTTTATCCGCAACTTCTGAAAGCAGTCTGCGATCATTATGACATCGATATGGATGTGCCAGTAAAAGATATACCGAAAGAGCAACTTGACAAAATTTTATACGGAAGTAACGGGGAGCTCATTTATTTTCGCTATGAGAGTGAGTTCGGTCAAGTTCGTGAGAACAATATCGTTTTCGAAGGTGTCGTTCGAAACATTGAAAGACGTTATAAAGATACGACGTCTGATTTTATTCGTGATCAAATGGAAGGGTATATGACCGAAAAGCCATGTCCATCTTGCAAAGGGTACCGACTAAAAAAAGAAGCACTTGCTGTTAAAATTAACAAGCGACATATCGGAGAAGTGACAGACTTATCAATTAATGAGGCGTTTGAGTTTTTTAGTCATTTAACGCTTTCTGAGAAAGAAAAAGCGATTGGACAGCTTATCTTTCGCGAAATTTTAGACCGACTCGGCTTTTTACAAAACGTTGGACTTGAATACTTAACGTTAAGTCGTTCGGCAGGGACATTGTCAGGTGGAGAGGCACAGCGCATTCGGCTTGCAACTCAAGTTGGTTCACGATTAATGGGTGTCCTTTACGTATTAGATGAACCGTCCATCGGGCTTCATCAACGTGATAACGATCGATTAATTTCTGCACTTGAAGAGATGCGAAATCTCGGAAATACACTCATTGTCGTTGAACATGACGAAGATACGATGATGGCTGCTGATTACATTATCGATATTGGCCCAGGCGCTGGTGCCCATGGGGGTCAAATTATAGCAGCAGGGACACCCGCAGAAATTATTGAGCATGACGAATCACTTACAGGACAATATTTATCAGGAAAAAAATTCATTCCGATTCCTGTTGAACGTCGTAAAGAAACGAAACGATTTCTTGAAATTAAAGGTGCTGCTGAAAACAATTTGAAAAAAATTGATGTCAAAATCCCGCTCGGTGTCTTTACATGCATTACCGGTGTATCAGGTTCAGGAAAAAGCACGCTCATTAATGAAATTTTATATAAAAAATTGGCGCAATCCTTAAACCGAGCAAAAGTAAAACCAGGCAAGCATAAGCATATAAAAGGTTTGGAAGAGCTTGAGAAAGTTATTGACATTGATCAATCCCCAATCGGACGAACTCCGCGTTCCAATCCTGCAACATATACGGGCGTATTTGATGACATACGTGATGTGTTTTCGGAGACGAATGAAGCGAAAGTGAGAGGCTATAAAAAAGGTCGTTTTAGTTTTAACGTGAAGGGGGGACGCTGTGAAGCGTGTCGCGGGGATGGCATCATAAAAATTGAGATGCACTTTCTTCCGGACGTTTACGTTCCGTGTGAAGTGTGTCACGGAAAACGATACAACCGTGAAACGTTAGAAGTGGTGTATAAAGGGAAAAACATTGCTGATGTCTTAAGTATGACGGTAGAAGAAGCATTGGAGTTTTTTACGAATATCCCGAAAATTAAACGAAAGCTACAGACGCTATTTGATGTCGGTCTAAGCTATATTACACTTGGTCAGCCTGCAACGACATTATCGGGTGGAGAAGCGCAACGAGTCAAACTGGCTAGCCAACTTCATCGTCGTTCGAATGGAAAGACAGTATACATTTTAGATGAACCGACGACAGGCTTGCACGCTGACGATATTGCACGTTTGCTAAAAGTGATACAGCGGCTCGTCGATAATGGCGATACCGTGCTTATTATTGAGCACAACCTCGATGTCATTAAAACGGCTGATTATATTATTGATCTAGGTCCTGAAGGTGGCGACAAAGGCGGAACGATCGTTGCGACCGGAACGCCAGAAGAAGTCGCTGAAGTGAAAAAATCTTATACGGGTCAATATCTCGCACCTATTTTAAAACGTGATCGCAAGCGGACGGAAGCGAGATTGAACGTAACGAAATCATAAAAGGGGTGGGAATGATGAGTGAAGAACGTAAAATGGTCTTAAAAATGGTAGAAGACGGAAAAATTTCGGTGGAGGAAGCGGAACGGCTTTTAAACGTATTGAACGAAAAAGCGGAGAAGCAAAAAGACGATCATTCAGATCGAGATGAAGCGTTAACGCCATCTGAATTTGTCGATTGGGAACGATGGGATGAACGAAAACAGTCGTATAAACAACAGTCTAGCGGTTTTAAAATATCGCAATACATCGATAATGTTATTCAAAAAATAAAAGACGTTGATTTTGATCTTAATTTTGGATCGCATGAACAAGTGAATCATATTTTTCAAGATGACACGGATCATTTTCGTGAATTGAAACTAAATATTAAAAATGGATCGATCGAACTCATCCCTTGGAAAGACAACTATGTGCAAATTGATTGTGATGTGAAAGTGTATCGCGTTCGAAACAATGAAGAAGCGAGACAACGATTTTTAAATGAGGTTCATTTCGACATTGTTGATGAAACGCTTTTATTTACGTGTGATGCTCGTGATCTGAAAATAAATGCAACGATCAACATTCCTGAAAAAATGTACGAATGTGTTGAATGTAAGCTATTCAATGGAAGTATGGTCGGCAAGTCAATCCATTCACAAGAACTGAAAGCAAAAACAGTAAATGGAAGTGTGACATTTCCACAAATATTTGCTAAAAAAGCTGAATTTGAAACGGGTAACGGTACGATTACAGTGAGCGGAGAAACGAGTCTCCTTGAGGCGGAAACGATTAATGGGGCAATTGAAGCGACTGGCTCGTTTCGTGATTTTGAGGCGGAAAGTTTTTCTGGTTCGATTACAACGCATTTACTAAGTGAAGGCCATGCATCTTTAAAATCAACGACGAGTGGAATTACGGTCGTTGTTCCAGCTCATCTCCAAGTGAACGGCGAACTATCTTCATCGATCGGAAGCGTTCATTGTAATCTGCATTCATTTGAAATCTTACATGAGAAAAAAGAACTCGCGCAACGACGATTAAAATTCGTGTCAAATAAAAAAGCCGATCAGGTACTAACGTTAGAAGCGAGTACGAAGACGGGTTCGATCACCGTGGCAGAGCAGGAGGGATAACATGTTTCGAAACTGGATCCTTTCGTTAATTGTGAATAGTGTCATCTTGCTCGTCGTTGCTGGGTATTTCCCCTCCTTTCATTTAGATGGAATTGGAGCGGCACTGCTTGCAAGTGTCATTCTTTCGATTATGAACGTAATTGTAAAGCCTATCCTCGTCATTTTAACGCTACCTGTTACTGTCTTAACACTCGGTTTCTTTTTAATTGTCATTAATGCAGCAACACTTATGATGACGTCAGCGTTAATGGGAGATCTATTTGTAATTGATAGTTTTGGTGCAGCTCTCCTCGCCGCAATCGTTATATCACTGCTAAATATGGCGATTCAAAAGATTATTATTGAGCCTTTGCAAAGAAGAAGATAGCTCAGCCTGTTGACAAACGCTTTCATTCTTTGTTGCTCGTCTCGCTTGTACTCTCATGAAAGTGGTTGTTCGATTCGAGTTTTTCCGGTGTACGTACACGATGTATTAGCGCAGACGTTGCCAAAGGACGTGGCAGACTTAGCCAGCGTCAGTTAAATCAAAGTATGATTTGCATACTCCGACGTACAGAATGTCTAGTAGGACGAGTGCTTAACGTTACCATGATCAAATAAGCATTAGTTTGGACATTTCATACGGTTATCATTGATTGTTTGAACGTGGTGTTCTTTGTTTGCGTTTCATTAATATTTACTCTAATGGTCATCGTATTGCTTTAACGCCTTTCACTAGGCGTTTTTTCTTTTCACGATTCATTGTTAAAATAAAATGAAAGGTGTAGTTCGCTCTTAAACCTGTTAAAATGAAAAAGAGTGAATTGGACGAGGAGGAAATGTGCTTTGGCAAAGGTACGGACAGAAGACTTGCTTGAGAGATTTCAATTAGAGCTGATTAGCGGCGAAGATGGACTTCATCGTCCGATCATTACGAGTGACATTTCACGACCTGGAATTGAATTAGCGGGTTTTTTTACATATTATCCAGCGGAGCGGTTGCAGTTACTCGGACGCTCAGAGCTTTATTTTTTTAATACGCTTGCGGATCATGTGAAACGAGATCGAATGAATAAAATTTGTAACGATGAAACACCTGGAGTTATTTTAACACGTGATTTAGAAGCTCCAAAAGAGTTAATAGAAGCTTCGAATGAAAAAGCTGTTCCCGTCATGCGGGCGAATATGACGACCACTCGTTTGTCAAGTAAATTGACGAATTTTTTAGAAAGCAGATTAGCTCCGACGACTGCGGTTCATGGCGTACTCGTAGATATTAACGGTATCGGTGTATTAATTACAGGATCAAGTGGAGTCGGTAAAAGTGAAACAGCACTCGAACTCGTGAAGCGTGGACACCAACTTGTTGCCGATGATTCAGTTGAAATTCGTCAAGAGCAGGACAATACACTTGTCGGAAGTGCACCGGAATTAATTCGACATTTACTTGAAATTCGTGGTGTCGGGATTATTAATGTGATGACCCTATTTGGTGCGGGAGCGATTCGTCCATCGAAAAAAATCTCACTCGTCGTTCATCTCGAAGCTTGGGATCCGAAAAAGCAATACGATCGTCTAGGTCTTGATGAAGATCGTATGAAAATTTTAGATACAGAATTGACAAAATTAACGATACCTGTTCGACCTGGACGGAACCTTTCGGTCATCGTTGAAGTTGCAGCGATGAATTTCCGTTTGAAACGAATGGGTGTCAATGCAGCACAACAATTTTCTGATCGTCTTTCAGATGTGATTGACGATGGGACATTTGACGACTTTTAACTTAATTTCCGAAAGAAGTCTCCCATCCCCAAGGAATGTGCAGGGCAATAGCCTAATGAGTAGGTGGGAGATGAATTTCGATTGGCTTTAGCTAAATGGTCTGATATCATCAGTCTAGATAGATAAAAGGATTGATATATCAATGAAATTAGATAATAATAATCATTCAGTGTTCTCGCTATATTATCATCTTGTACTGGTTGTGAAAGTATCGTAGAAAAGTGTTCACTAATGAGACATCTGATTTTGCTAAAGAGATGTTCATTGAGACAAAATTACTTTGATGGAGTGGAATCATGATAAAGATCATATCCATATTCTATTCAAAGCACATCCTAATTCTGAATTATCAAAGTTCATCAACGTTTATAAAAGCGCAAGCTCTCGATTGATAAAGAAAAATTTTCCTCAGATCAGAAAAAAGCTATGGAAAGAAATGTTTTGGTCAAGAAGTTTTTGTCTGCTTACAACAGGAGACGCTCCAATCGATGTTATAAACACATATATTGAAAGTCAACGTCAAAAGTGAGGTAATTTGATATGATCAAGCAAAATAAAGCTTTCAAATATCGCTTGTTGCCAAATAAGGAACAAGTCGTGTTATTAGTCAAAACTTTCAGATGCGTTCGCTTTGTCTATAATAAGATGTTGGCAGAACACAAAGAAACCTATGTAAAGTTCAAAGATGATAAAGAAATGCTTAAAAAGCAAAAGTTTCCGACACCAGCCAAATATAAAGATGAATTTCCGTTTCTAAAAGAAGTAGATTCTTTAGCTTTGGCAAATGCACAAATCAACTTGCAAAATGCCTATAAAAACTTTTTCGAAGGTCGTGCGGAATTTCCTAAATACAAAAGCCGTAAACACAAGCATTCTTATACAACAAATATGGTCAACGATAATATTAAGCTAGAAAATGGTTATATCAAATTACCCAAGTTCAAAAAGCCAATCAAAATCAAACAACATAGAGAAATTCCCGTTGATTATAAAATAAAGTCTTGTACAATCTCTAAAACAAAGACGGGCAAATACTCAATACGAGAAAGATATTGAGTCAGTAAAGATTCAAAAAGTTGTTGGTTTAGATTTTGCTATGGACGGACTCTATGTCGAGAGTGAACAGGGTGAGAAAGCCAATTACCCACGATACTATCGACAAGCTTTAGACAAGCTAGCAAAAGCGCAACGGATTCTTTCTCGCAAAAAGAAAGATTCTTCACGCTGGGAAAAGCAACGCCTAAAAGTAGCCAAGCTACATGAAAAGACAGCGAATCAGCGTAATAACTTTCTTCATCATAAATCAAAAGAATTGGCAAAAACTTATGATGCCGTGATCATTGAGGACTTAGATATGAACGGAATGTCCCATGCCCTCAATTTTGGAAAAAGCGTTCACGACAATGGTTGGGGCATGTTCACGCTCTTTTTGGAGTACAAGCTAAAAGAACAAGGGAAACAGCTTGTGAAAATTGATAAATGGTTTCCTTCCACAAAGAAATGTTCTTGTTGTGGCAAAGAAAAAGAAATGCCGTTGTCCGAACGTGTGTATAAGTGTTCTTGCGGCTTTGTATTCGATCGTGATCACAATTCAGCAATCAATATCAAAAATGAAGGATTACGCTTATTAGCATAAAGAACATAACTTTTGGAACAAGAGGGTTAGCTCGGTCAATTTCCTGTCGTTAGATGGGATGACCCGAGAAGCCCCCACTTCAAGCGACCCGTAAGGGTGGTAAGTGGTGGGAGCAGTTCACTAAGAGTTAGTGTAAATCCTACTCTGAAAACTGTTCGAATATAGGGGCTTGAGACAGTCTCGACGAAATTGAGTTATGACGAAAGGACACAGAATTTTCGTTCGTAAGGCTTTATAGCTTCATGTAAAGCTTCAGTGGTCCTCTCAGTAAAGGGGGAGAACACTTTTTGCTCGTAAGTTCATGAATACTATGGTTTTACGGTTGTTCATAAAAATTTTGACAATACGTAATTAGAATCGGAGTGAAATATATGGAGACAGAAATTGTCCCACTTGACCGAGTGGCATTTCAATTAGGGCCCATCTCAATTTATTGGTATGGAGTCATTATTGCAACAGGGGTTTTACTTGCACTCATCCTAGCAAATCGTGAAGGGAAGCGGCTTGGGTTACCGAAAGATACTTTCACGGATCTATTAATGTGGGCTGTACCGTTTGCGATTATCGGGGCTCGTGCTTATTACGTTATTTTTGAATGGGATGCATATAAAAACAATCCGTCGAAAATTTTTGCGATATGGGAAGGCGGTATTGCGATTCATGGAGCGTTAATTGGTGCGGTTATTACAGCCATTGTGTTTGCCAGATTGAAAGGGCTGTCGTTTTGGAAACTAGCGGATATTGCTGCTCCGAGCGTGCTACTTGGACAAGCAATTGGTCGTTGGGGTAATTTTATGAACCAAGAAGCACACGGGGGTCCAGTGACACGTGAGTTTCTTGAAGGGTTAATGCTTCCTGATTTTATTATAAATCAAATGTATATTGATGGTACGTATTATCATCCGACGTTTTTATACGAATCGTTATGGAGTTTTGCCGGTGTCATTCTATTATTGTTGTTGCGTAAAGTGAGCTTACGCCGAGGTGAGATTTTTCTAACGTATGCGATTTGGTATTCGATTGGACGTCTTTTTATCGAGGGATTGCGTACAGATAGTTTATTAGTTGGGGATACGTCGATTCGCATTGCACAAGTCGTATCGGTTCTTATCATTGTCATTGGAACAACACTTATCATCATAAGAAGAAAGCGTGGGTATTCGAAAAAACGTTATGCGGATAAGAGTAACAAATCATAGTGGATTCGCTGTTTCGATGTTAACATGTTAAAATGAAAGTTACGTTGCCTGCCAGTTAAGGTAGGCATTTCTTATATGCTTGTCGATGATCGGTTGATGCAGTTTTTCTCTTTATGAGTGCATCTGTCGCTGTCATTGTGGTTTTGTAGCTGATGTTGATTGGAATGCTGCAATCAATATTAAGCGTAAAGGATTGCGGCTGTTAGCGTTAGCATTCATAATCATGCGTAGAATATGGAATAGGCTCGATAGCTAAATAAACTTCGTATCGTTAGAACGATTGTCTTAGAAGCCTTCACCATCAAGCAAGGTGTAGGTGGTAGGGTAGTTCATTAAAATTTGTTTGTATAAGAAGTAGGGAGTTGCTTTAAATCTCGTTTATTAATTCTGTCCTGTCATACAGACGAATGAGCGGGAATAAAAATAAGGATGTGAGAACGTGAATACGCTCGCCACATTGAAACGAGGATTACGAGCAGGCTTAGAAACGACTTGGAATTTAGGAAAAATAATATTCCCCGTCACACTTATTGTCGGGGTTTTGCAACATACGATCGTCTTGGAATGGCTCATCAAATTGGTGAGGCCCTTCATGTCTTTGTTCGGATTAACGGGTGAAGCTGCAATTCCACTCGTATTAGGGAATGTGCTGAATTTATATGCGGCGATCGGTGCGATGTTAACGTTAGATTTAACCGTAAAGCAAGTATTTATTATTGCGATGATGCTGTCATTTTCGCATGCCTTGCTCGTTGAGTCTAGCATTGCAGCAAAGGTCGGCGTTAATATTTGGTTTATTGCGGCAATTCGTATCGTTCTCGCGGCATTTTCTGGATGGATCATTCATCTCGTATGGCAAGGTGGAAATGAACAAGCGAGGTACGGATTTATTCAACCATCAGGAGAGGAAATATCAGGTTCGCTGTCGATTATCTGGAATGCGGTTGAGCAAGCAACGCTTGGCATTATTCAACTTGCGATCATCGTTATTCCGCTTATGATCGGGATACAATGGTTAAAGGAAAAGCAATGGTTAGCTGTCTTCTCTCGTTGGATGTCACCATTTACGAAAATGTTAGGTATGAAAGAAAATACGTCAACGACATTAGCAGCTGGAATTTTGTTCGGCATCTCGTTTGGAGCTGGCGTCATGCTTCAAGCTGTAAAAGAAGATGGTGTGGCTAAACGTGATTTATATTTAGCATTTATATTTCTCGTCACGTGTCATGCCGTTGTTGAAGACACGTTAATATTTATTCCACTTGGGATATCTGTTTGGCCGTTGTTGCTCATCCGTTTGACCGTTGCGATTTTAATGACTATGCTCACAGCTTCAATATGGAATCGTCTTAGTTTGGAAAGAAAGGATGTCCAATATGAAAATAAACACAGTACTTTTTGATTTGGATGGAACGCTTATTGATACGAACGATCTCATTATCGCATCATTTGAACATACGTTAGCACATTTTTTCCCGAATGAAAAGAAAGAATTTGATATCGTTCCTTACGTTGGTGAACCGTTAATTGATACGTTTCGCCGCATCGATGAAGTACAGGCTGTTGACATGGTTGCTATGTATCGCAAGCATAATGATGAACATCACGATAGGCTTATAAAAGAATATGACGGGGTATATGAAACCGTTCAAGAGTTGAAAAAGCAAGGTATTAAAATTGCTGTTGTTACAAATAAAGTTCGCGATGCTGCGTTAAAAGGACTTGAGCTTACTCGGCTTGATCAATTTTTTGATGTCGTCGTTTCGTTCGATGATGTCGAAAAGGCAAAACCACACGCTGAACCAATTTTAAAAGCACTTGAGGAACTTGAAGCTGAACCCGAAACAACGTTAATGGTCGGAGATAGTCAATTTGATATTCAAGCAGGGAATCGTGCAGGCACATATACGGCGGGTGTCGCTTGGTCGTTAAAAGGAAAGGAGTTTATCGAACATCTTCAGCCTAATTATGTCATTGATCACATGTCCGAAATTATGGATATCGTTGGAGTGGCATCACGATGAGAAGGACGGAACGCTATCCTGTCAAAGGGACAAACTCTCTTTGGCAGTTGTATAAAACGGTATCCTTTTGGAAAGTGTTTAAAAATGTTATCGTCGTTGAACTCGCTCGCTTTACACCATTTATGTCATTAAAAAATTGGCTTTATCGGACCTTTCTTCGTATGCATGTCGGTGAAAATACAGCTGTTGCTTACAAAGTTGTTATGGATATTTTATTTCCAGAGCGAATTCGAATTGGAAGTAATACGATTATCGGTTTTAACTCAACAATTTTGTCGCATGAATATTTAGTCGACGAGTACCGGATAGGCGATGTCATTATCGGGGATAACGTTATGATCGGTGCAAACAGTACGATTCTTCCTGGTGTAACGATCGGCGATGGAGCTGTTGTGTCAGCAGCAACACTCGTTCATCGTGACGTTCCGCCAGGTGCGTTTGTCGGCGGAAATCCAATGCAACTCATCTATACGAAAGAACAGATGGAACAACGGAAACAAGCGCAAGAAAAGGAGAACACTTAATGGAATGATAGGAATAGGAATAGCTGTTGCCGGCTATTTCATTGGTGAAGGGTTGAAAAACTTTAAAAATCAGAAAGTAAAAAGCATTTTTGAATCGTTAGATGAGGATAACGACCACGAACTCATTCATGAAAAAGCGGAAGCTGCATTGCAAAGGCTTTCATTCAACAACAGCCAGACGTTCCACACATCGTGATTAATGGAAATGTGTATTACCCGAAAGCGAAATTAAAGGAATGGCTATCGCAAATAGGGAATAAAAACGCTTGAATCAACCTTTATTAGTGATTCAAGCGTTTTTATGTTTTTATTTTTGCTACCAGCTACGGATTGGCAACGACCCTGGCGCATCGCTAATAAAGATTTGATAAAACGGGACGGCATAAGCGACGATCGAAAGAATAATCGAAACGGTAATCCACACCGACCATTTTTCCAAAATTTTTGGTGGTTCTGCAGCTTTTTCATAAACGACACCAACCGGATATTCGATCGTTTTCTCCGACTTCGGAGATAAAAAGATTAATTTTATCCAAATGTATACAACTAAGGCGATAGCGATAAATAAAATGACTCCGCCAACCGCAATCACTTGGGTATAAGATAGCCATTTTAAACCCATTTCATGTCCACCGTAATCGCTGTAACTCGTTCGTCTCGGTGAACCTAATATTCCTGCAAAGTGCATGACGACACCCATGAGAATCATACCGACTAGCCAAAGGATACTTTGTACAATCGCAAGCTTGTTTAAATGTTTCGTAAACGTTCGACCTGTTAATACGGGAATTAACCAATACGTAATTGCAAAAAAAGTTAAAACAACAGATGTCGCAAGAGTAAGGTGAAAGTGTCCAGTTACCCACCACGTATTA
The DNA here is from genome assembly GCF_041725775.1 of Pueribacillus sp. YX66. NCBI lineage: Bacteria > Bacillati > Bacillota > Bacilli > Caryophanales > Bacillaceae > Pueribacillus > Pueribacillus sp. YX66. The sequence goes on from NZ_JBEUEL010000001.1 coordinate 49,759, forward strand.
TGAACGACTTGGTTGAGCTGAAAGCTAGAATTAATGATACCTCCGGCTCCCCCAGGGATAAACATAAGCATTCCCATAAATGTGACAAAAAAGCGGGCATCTTTCCACGGTAATTTTTTCACCCAGCCAAATAAGCCTTTCCCACCGCGTGAACGTCCTGCGAGTTCAAATGTTGCAATGATGGAAAATGCAGTGATTAGCGAAGGGACGACGACAAGCATTGTTAAAATAACTTGGAGAAATTTCCAAAACGATTCGACGCCGGGGTCTGTTAGCTGATGGTGAAGCCCAACGGGTACAGAAAACAAGATTAAAAGAATAAACGTTAACCGTGGCAATGAACTACTAAAAATTTTGCCGCCGACGATTTGTGGAATGTTTACGTACCAATATATGTACGCCGGCAAAAGCCAAAAATAGACGAGGGCGTGCCCGAAATACCAAAACATCGTCCGAGTTAACGTCGAATCGACACGTTCGATAATTCCGAATGACCATGGAATAAGAAGTCCGACAACTTCAATAGCAACCATGATGCTCGCATGTAGCCATAAAATAATGGTCGCAATCGTCATATATGCAAATAAAGGTGATGATTTACCTTTATGTTTTTTACGCCATCGGACGTATGCGGAAATCATAGCAATTGACGCTAACCAACTGCCGATAATGAGTAATGCTAGTCCGATATAATACCATGGCGAAGCGGCCATCGGCGAGTAAAAAGTATAAAGAACTGTCCCGTCATTGGTTAAGATCATAATAAACGCTAAAATGGTTCCGATAGCCATGAAATAAAAGCCAGCCCACCCAAGTCCTCTTTCTGTCGGTGTTAATTTGCCATCTAACGTTTTTACCATACCAGAAAAGAGATAACCGACAATGAAAAAGGTAGTAAAGACGAGAGCAAGTAAGACACCATGTGCTGTTAGCAACTGATAATACGTTAACCAGCTCGGTAATGTAATCCAACCGGCTCGTTGCGATAGTTGCAACAACCCTGCCAGTCCACCAAGAAAAACAGCAAAAAACGAAAAATAAATATACGCCTTAATGAGATTCGAGTCTTTTTCTTCGAATGTAAAATTGGAGAAAGTGCTGTCGCTTCCACTAGCTTTAGTAGAATCTGTTGTCATTTTCTTTCACTTCCTTCTATGCTAATCTTCTACGATGACTTTTCCGTACATCACTTGATGTCCGATACCGCAATATTCATGACAGACAAATAAATATTCACCGGGTTCTTTGAACGTATGGGTATATTCGGTAACACGTCCAGGCTGAAGCATTAAGTTCAAGGGTGTACCTGCAATATGTAGCCCATGTAAGACATCTTTACTCGTCATTTTAAAATGCACTTTTGCTCCTTTAGGAATGGTGATCGTGTTTGGATCATAGCCAAACATAAATGAAAGCATTGTCACTTCATATTCGTTTGGTCCGATTTTTTCAACCCCCGTATTGTCAAAAGGGGGAGCTGTATCGACGAGTTCAGGTTCGATCGTTGTTTCCATTCCGTCGGGCGGATTAAGACCCATTGAAACAGCTAATACTCCTGTGATGAGGAGAAAGATGATGAGTGAGCCGATACCGATTGTTAGCCAAATTTTCTCGAGTTTAGGCATATCTTCAAACATGAGTGTTTCTCCTTCCTCGTTAAATTAACGTCATATAAATATAAAAAATGGCAAGCCATGAAAGTAATACAAAGAGGCCTACGAAAATCGTGCTAATAAAAGTCCCTTTCAAGTTTTCGTCATAAGAAGCTGTAGTATCTTTTTTGTTATCTGTTCGGTTCACAGTCCTCACCTCTTTCACTTGAAGTAAACAACAATTAGCTTGTACGAGTTTGGTATTTTTATGCATTGCTTTGTCGCATGTTTTAAAAAACGGTATTACACTATAAAAGGTAAAAACCAACACCCATAATGAGGTAAGCGGCAAGCAGTGTTAGACCTTCAAACCAATTCGTATCACCATCATTTGAAATGGCTACGGTCAAAATAACAGCAAGAACCATCGCAACAAGTTCGGGCAGTGTAAAGACGAGTGGCATCGAAATCGGCATAAATAAAGAAATGAGTACGAGAAGTGGTGCGACGAACATTGCAATTTGGATTGAGGATCCGATTGCAATTTCGACAGCGATATTCATTTTATTTTTATAAGCCATAATGATCGCTGTCGCATGCTCTGCGGCGTTCCCAACGATTGCAACGATAATCACCCCGAGAAACAGCTCACTCCAACCGAACGCTTCACCGACCGTTTCAAATGTGGAGACGAGACGTTCTGATACGTAAGCGACAGCGACTGTTGCAAGTACGAGGATCGTGAGCGATTTCTTTTTTGACCACTCAGGTTCTACATCATGGCTCGTTTCGTTTTCATCTGATTTTTGCCGATATACTCCACGATGCGTAACGAGGCGAAAAAGTAAACCTGCGAGATACAACACAATCATAATGATTGAAATCCAAATGCTTAGTGACAAAGTGTCAGTTTCCGATAATTTTATTGAAAATATTTCGGGAAAAATAAAGGCGACGATAACGGAGAAGACAAGCAATCCAGAATTATGTCTAGCATCAAAAAAATTAAATTGTTGCCGCTTATATTTCAGTCCACCGACAAAAAACGATAAACCAGCAACGAGCAACAAGTTTCCGATGACAGAACCGGTTAAAGAAGCAAGGACGATGCTGATAAGGCCTGATTTTAAGGCGAAAATTGAAATGATTAATTCGACTGCATTCCCAAATGTAGCATTTAGCAAACCGCCGATTCGTGGTCCAGTATGCAAGGCGATATTTTCCGTTGCTCGTCCCATGTAAGCTGCGAGTGCAATAATTGTTAATGCATAAACGATAAACATGAGGACCTCAGACCAACGCAATAAGCTACCGATAACGGACAATGGTACACCGACAGCAATCATAAGGAAAAAAAGTCGATTCACAGCCAACCCTCCAAACTTGGATCTCATACAGTTACGTTTGCCCGAAATGACACAATTTTATCCGATGTTTGTGTTGACTGTTTAAACTCATTTCGATAGACTACAAAGTAAATACTTTATCTTGTTAGCATATTAGCGAACTAAAGGATAGAACGGAGATGAACGGCAACATGTCTAAACCGCTAGTGTTTGAAAAACCGCTCGGTATGCGTGATACGCTGCCTGCATTGTATGAAACGAAAAAACGAGTGCGTGTAAAAATGGAAGCACTAATTCAGTCATGGGGCTATCAATTTATTGAAACACCGACGTTAGAGTACTATGACACGGTCGGTGTTGCATCGGCGATCCCAGAAAAACATTTATTTAAACTGTTAGATCAAGCTGGAAATCCTCTCGTGTTACGTCCGGACATGACATCCCCGATTGCGCGAGTGGCGGGTTCGAGTTTAAAAAATGTCGCTTATCCACTGAGACTTGCGTACGATTCAAACTTATTTCAAGCCCAGCAACATGATGGCGGGAGACCAGCCGAATATGAGCAAATCGGAATTGAGCTTATCGGAGATGGTACACGGAGTGCAGATGCAGAAGTCATTGCACTGATGATTGCCGTATTAAAAGAAGCAGGATTAACCGATTTTAAAGTCGCCGTCGGGCACGTGCAGTTTATGAATTCGCTTTTCCTTGATGTCATCGGTAAGGCTGAACGTGCGGAAGTGCTCAGGAAATTTTTGAATGAAAAAAATTACGTCGGTTATCGGGAAAATGTAAGGCAATTGGATTTATCATCGATTGATGAACGTCACTTGATGTCATTGCTTCAGTTACGTGGAGAACGAGATGTCATTGCGAGTGCACGTGAACTTACGAGCAAACAAGCTGCACTCACAGCACTCGATGAGCTCGAGACACTTGCGTCAACACTTGAAGCGTATGGAGTGGCATCAGATGTAACGTTTGATTTGACACTCGTTCGCCATATGAACTATTACACGGGCATCGTGTTTGAAGCGTATGCCGAAGGACTTGGAATGCCGTTAAGTGGCGGTGGTCGTTACGATGAACTACTTGAAAAGTTTAATCGCCCAGCTCAAGCGACGGGCTTCGGTATTCGGCTCGATTATTTACTTGATGCGTTAGGTGAAGTTGAGACAGAAGTGCCGATTACGTGTTTACTCTTTACAAGAGAGCGTCAAACAGAAGCGATTCAAAAAGCGCAACAACTGCGTACTGAAGGCAAACAGGTTGTCTTACAAAATATAGCGGGTGTTGCTGATCTTGATGCACTGACAGCCCGATTTGAAGATGTTATTCAATGTATCGGCCGAAACGGAGGGAAGGGTGAAGTATGAAAAAACAACTAACGGTCGCAATGCCGAAAGGACGGATTTTCGTTGAAGCGGTTGAACTTCTGAAAAAAGCTGGCTATAATCTCCCGCCTGAATTTGATGAATCGCGCAAATTAATTTTAAATATTGAGCAAGCGGGAATGCGATTTATTTTAGCGAAGCCTGTTGATGTCCCGACGTATGTTGAACATGGGGCAGCTGATGTTGGCATTGCGGGCAAAGACGTGCTTCTTGAAGAAAACCGTGATATATACGAAGTGCTTGATTTAAAAATAAGCGAATGTTATTTAGCTGTTGCTGGACTTCCAGATGCGAAAAAACGTGTGGCACGAAAAGTCGCAACGAAATATCCACGAATTGCGTCGAACTATTTTCGCGAACAAGGCGAACAAGTTGAAATCGTAAAATTAAATGGTTCGATTGAGCTTGCCCCATTGATTGGTTTGGCAGACCGCATCGTTGATATCGTGTCAACCGGTCGTACGTTAAAAGAAAATGGGCTCGTCGAATTTGAAAAGATGATGCCAATTACGTCAAGATTAATCGTAAACCCAGCAAGCTATCGTTTAAAAGATCAGCTTATTGATGAGATGGTGAACAAATTATCAGTTGTTATTGAAGGGGGGCAATCAGAGTGAGACGAATCGAAAAACGAGAAGATTTTAAAAAAATGCAGCGTTCGATCGAACATGGGACAGATGAACAGCTTGCGACTGTGCAATCGATCATTAAACAAGTAAGAACGTTTGGAGATCAGGCGTTGTATGAATTAACGGAAAAACTTGATCGTGTCGTTTTGTCAAAATTAAGAGTAAGTGAGAGAGCCATTAACGAGGCATATGAGCAAATCGATTCGGACATGCTTGCGATCATTCGCGAGGCAGCAGAAAACATCCGATTTTATCACGAGCAACAAAAGCGACAATCGTGGTTTGTTACGAAAGAGGACGGCACAGTTCTCGGACAAAAAATAACTCCGCTTGATGCCGTTGGCGTGTACGTTCCAGGCGGTACGGCGGCTTATCCATCGTCTGTCCTTATGGGTGTCATTCCCGCAAAAGTGGCAGGTGTAAAACGGATCGTGTTAATTTCACCGCCACAATCTGACGGGTCACTGCCCGCTGGAGTGCTCGTCGCAGCAAAAGAAAGTGGTGTCGAAGAAATTTATAAAGTTGGCGGTGCACAAGCAATTGCTGCTCTAGCGTACGGAACAGAAACGATTCAACGTGTCGATAAAATTGTTGGCCCTGGTAATATTTTTGTTGCGCTTGCAAAACGAGAAGTGTTCGGTGTCGTCGGCATTGATATGCTTGCAGGTCCGAGTGAAATCGTCGTGCTTGCAGATGAACATGCAAATCCGCGTTACATTGCGAGTGACTTGTTATCACAAGCCGAACATGATCCGCGTTCTTCAGCTGTTCTCGTTACAACGTCTGAAACGGTTGCAGAAGAAACGAGAAGAGAAGTTAAAAAACAGCTTGAATCATTACCGAGAAAGAACATTGCTCAACTTGCTATCCGCGACTACGGTGCCGTTTACGTTGCAAGCAGTTTAGAAGAAGCGGTCGATGTAGTAAATGAGCTCGCTCCAGAGCATTTAGAAGTGATGGTTGAAGAACCGTTTTCTTTACTTTCAAGTATTCGTCATGCAGGTGCAATTTTCCTTGGCGAACATAGTTCAGAGCCTGTCGGTGATTACTTTGCAGGTACGAATCATGTCTTGCCGACGAACGGAACAGCTCGATTTTCTAATCCGTTAAGCGTCGATGATTTCGTGAAAAAATCGAGTATCGTTTCGTATAGTAAACGAGCCATTAATGAAAATGCAAGTAAAATAGCAGCTTTTGCAAGATTGGAAGGGTTAGATGCTCACGCAATAGCAGTGGAAGCGAGATTGGGGGAGAAGAAATGAGTCGAGAAGCAACCGTTACGAGAGAAACGAAAGAAACGCAAATCACGCTTTTAATCAATTTAGATGGTGATGGAAGCGGTGACTTGCAGACACCTGTTCCGTTTATGACCCATATGCTTGATGCGTTTCGGAAACACGGACAGTTTAATTTAGACGTGAATGCATCGGGCGATGTTGAAATTGATGCTCATCATACGACAGAAGATCTCGGTATTTGTCTCGGACAAGCGTTCCATAAGGCGCTCGGAAATAAGTATGGAATTAAGCGTTTTGGGAATGCATTTGTGCCGATGGATGATGCGCTTGCCCAAGTTGTAGTTGATTTAAGCGATCGCCCGCACGTAGAATTTCGCGGGAGCTTGCCAACCAATCGAGTCGGTTCTTTTGATACGGAACTCGTCCATGAATTTTTATGGAAGCTAGCCCTTGAAGCACGGATGAATTTACACGTCATCATTCATTATGGGATGAATACACATCATATGATTGAAGCCGTTTTTAAAGCGCTCGGAAGAGCATTGCACGAAGCCGTATCGATTGACCCAAAAGTAAAAGGGATCCCATCAACGAAAGGAAAATTATAGGACGAGTTCATATGTTGTGGAATTGAAATGGACATAACGGAAAGATCTTTCCTGCTTAAGTAAATCTGAAACAGAGGTGGAGAGTGTGACTTTTACAATTTATCCAGCCATTGACATTCGTGGAGGAAAATGTGTACGTCTCTTTCAAGGTGACTATAATCAGGAGACCGTATACGGTGATTCCCCACTTGCGATGGCTGAGAAATTTCAGTCTGAAGGGGCGACTTGGATTCACCTCGTTGACCTCGATGGAGCGAAAGAAAGAAAACGTGTAAATGATGCTCACGTTATACAAATTGCGAAAGAGTTAGATGTGAACGTTCAAGTCGGTGGAGGCATCCGCACAGAAGATGATGTTCATTACTATTTAGAAAACGGTGTTAATCGGATTATTTTAGGGAGTAGTGCCATTCAAAATCCTAATTTCGTAAAAAAAATGTTAAAGTTCCACGGTGATAAAATTGCGGTCGGTATCGATGCGCGCCACGGTTATGTCGCTGTCGATGGCTGGCTTGAAACGTCAGAGATTAAAGCAGTTGATTTAGCGCAGGAGCTCGTTGAGCACGGGGCAGAAATTTTTATTTTTACCGATATTTCAAAAGACGGAACGCTAACGGGTCCAAACGTAAAAGCGATTGCAGACATGGCTGAAGCCACTGGCAAGCAAGTCATCGCTTCGGGCGGTGTGAGTAAATTAGAAGATTTTGATGACCTTTTACAAGAACAGAAAAAAGGAATCGAAGGCGCGATTGTAGGAAAAGCACTTTATACGAAGCAATTTACGTTGCAAGATGCGCTGAGAAAGGTGAAATGAGCATGCTGAAAAAAATTATTCCTTGTCTTGATATAAAAGACGGACGTGTCGTGAAAGGTGTCCAGTTTGTCAACCTTCGCGATGCCGGTGACCCAGTTGAACTTGCAGCACATTATGAAAAAGAAGGTGCGGATGAGCTCGTTTTCCTAGATATAGCAGCGACGAATGAAGGACGTGAAACGATGCTTGACGTCGTTCGAGAAGTGGCTGAGCAAATTTCGATTCCTTTCACGGTCGGTGGCGGTATTCGTACGGTTGAAGCGATGAAAGCTGTTATTGATGCAGGGGCTGATAAAGTTTCGATCGGCTCAGCTGCGATGAGCCATCCAGCGCTCATTCGTGAAGGTGCAAACGTGATCGGTTCCGAGAGGCTTGTTATTGCCATTGATGGAAAATATGTTCATGACGCAAACACTTGGCGAGTCTTTATTCATGGCGGAAAGACAAGTACAGAAAAATCTGTCGTGGATTGGGCGAAAGAAGTCGTTTCACTAGGTGCAGGAGAAATTTTACTCACAAGTATGGATCGTGACGGTGAAAAACGAGGGTACGATTTAGATATGACGAAGGCTGTGACAGATGCTGTTCACGTACCAGTGACAGCTTCTGGTGGAGCAGGAACGATTGAACATTTTTATGACGCGTTTACGCTCGCGAATGCGACAGGTGCTTTGGCAGCGTCTATTTTTCATTTTAAAGAAACATCAATATCCGCAGTTAAAGAGGCGTTAAAAAAGAGAGGAGTTCCGCTATCATGATGGATGTAAAATTCGATGAACACGGATTAATTCCTGCTGTTGTTCAAGATGTTGTCAGCAAAGAAGTCCTAATGGTTGCATATATGAATGAAGAAGCACTCCAAAAATCAATTGAGACGAAGCAAACATGGTTTTACAGCCGTTCGCGAAATGAACTGTGGCATAAGGGTGCAACTTCCGGAAACAAACAAGATATCGAAGACATCCGCTACGATTGTGATAAAGATACGTTGCTCGTTCTCGTCTCTCCGCATGGACCTGCCTGCCATGAAGGTACGTATTCATGTTTTCGCACTGCCGAAACGGACAAAGAGCGTGAACGAAGTTCAGATCGATTTGCCATTATAAATGAATTAGAGTCGATTATCGCAAAGCGAGAAGCGGAAATGCCCGAAGGTGCGTATACGACGTATTTGTTTGGAAAAGGCGTCGATAAAATTTTAAAAAAAGTAGGCGAAGAAGCGACAGAAGTTGTTATTGCAGCTAAAAATCGTAATCATGACGAACTAAAATGGGAAGTGGCTGATCTCATTTATCATGTGCTCGTCCTTTTAAGAGAACAAAAATTACCATTAGACGATGTGTTGGCTGTGCTGGAAGAGCGTCACCGAAAATAAAACAGTATTGCCTAAAATTTCAAAAAATGGTGGTAAATACGGTTATGTTTCACATAGGATGTGTGTTATACTTGACCACGTGTTACCCGTCCGTTAAACACGATTGTCTAAACGGACGCTAGATAATTGAAGCAGCTAGCAAGTATTCCTTACTGGTTGCTTACATCGTTAGCTTAAACATTTGGAGGGCCTTTACGGCATGAATAAACAGAGAAATGAGCGTGGCCGCTTAATTCCTTTTACACAAAATGCGGAATACTTTTTTCAGCGCGCGTTAACTCATTACCATCAAAATAACCTATATAAAGCAAAAAAATTTTTATTGCGAGCGATCAAAATTGACAATGGAGAGCCTTCTTACATTTGTCAGCTTGCTGCAGTGTTAGCCGAAATGGGTGAATTTGCAGAGTCGAATGAATGGCTCTATTATGTTCTAAATGAAGTTGATCCAACGCTAACCGAGTGCTATTTCTTTTTAGCAAACAATTATGCTTATCTTGGACAATTTGAAAAAGCAGAAGAAGAAGCGCTTTATTATTTAGAACTTGATCCCGAAGGAGATTTCGTAGAAGAAGCCGAAGATTTATTGTATTTTATCGGTTCGGAAATTCCGAAAGACTTTCAAGAGAATGCTATCATTCGTCAACATACAGAAGCTAAAAAGAAAATGGAAGAGGGTCAATTTTCTGAGGCGATTGAACTCTTCTTAATCATGATTCGAGAACATCCGAAATTTTGGGCAGCTTATAACAATTTAGCGCTTGCTTATTTTTATGCGAACGAAAAGCAATTAGCATTGTCCACTCTCGAGCTCGTATTAACGAAAAATCCAGGGAATTTGCATGCCCTTTGCAACTTAGCGTTATTTTATCGTTTTCTCGGATTCATTGATAAAAGTAAGCATGTCATTGAACGACTTAAAAAAGTTTATCCGATTCATGAAGACCATCGTTATAAGCTCGGAAGTACGTTTTCACTCCTTCATGAGCATGAATTTGCGTACAAGTGGCTATCCTCCCTCGATCGAACCCGATTAACCGATGATCTTCCCTATTATCATTGGCTTGCGGTTGCCGCATTCATGACAGACCGACTAAGTGTTGCGAAATTTGCTTGGCAACATGTTGAACGTATCGATCCTGAAGGGGAAGTTGCACCGTACTATTTGGAAAAGCTTGAAGAAGGATCTTTAATGCAAAGAAACGTTGATTATCATTATCGTGTTCCAGAAGAAAAGTCGTACTTCACTCTTTTAACGGAGGAACTAAAAGAAGATGAACGTTCCAAATTATTACACCTGTATATTTTAAGGAAAAACTTTAATGAAAAAGGTTATGAAGCTTTAATGAAGTTTTGCAATGCGCCATTAGAAGCATTGTATTTAAAAGAACTCGCGGCATATGTCATGCTTAAGCAAGCTCCTCAACTTCCTGTCATGATAAAACATGAAGGATTGGAAATGATATATAATGACGAGTCACAATTGCCGAAGTCGATTACGACTGGTGTGCGTGTTGTTGAACGTCTTCAACGAATGCTACAACCGGGTCAGTTGAACGATATCATTTATCGATTATGGTCAAAGCTATTTAAATATGCATATTCTAACGAAATGTTATTTACGAATGATAAAGGATGGGCAGCAGCAGTTGAGTATGTTGCGGGTCAAGAAAGTGAACGTACAACGCAAAAAGCGATAGCTGAAAAATATCAAGTTTCTACCGCAACAGTAAGTTATTATATAAAAAAGGTAAAAACGATCTTAGAACAATCGTGAGCAAATAAATAGACTTGTGAAAGACCATTTTATACGATAAAGGTAGTATTGACGTGTTGAGGGAGTGAGATGAAATGAGTGAAGAGAAACTGTATGACGTTATTATTGCAGGTGCGGGTCCAGCTGGATTAACTGCAGCTGTCTATGCATCTCGTGCAAATTTATCGACATTGATGATTGAAAGAGGAATTCCTGGCGGTCAAATGGCGAACACAGAAGATGTTGAAAACTACCCCGGATTTGATCACATTTTAGGACCGGACTTATCAAACAAAATGTTTGAACACGCTAAAAAGTTTGGTGCAGAGTACCAGTATGGTGATATTCATGAAATTCGTGACGGTGAAGAATATAAAACGGTCATAACTGGTGATAAACAATATAAAGCACGAGCGGTCATTATCGCAACCGGTGCAGAATATAAAAAGCTTGGTGTATCGGGTGAAGCAGACTTAACTGGTCGCGGAGTGTCTTATTGCGCTGTATGTGACGGGGCGTTCTTTAAAAATCAAGAAATTGTTGTGATTGGTGGCGGGGATTCAGCAGTTGAAGAAGGTGTCTATTTAACACGTTTTGCTTCAAAAGTGACGATCATTCATCGTCGTGATGAACTGCGTGCGCAAAAAATTTTACAGCAACGTGCATTTGACAATGATAAAATAGAATTTATTTGGAACCATACGGTGAAAGAGATTAAGGAAAAGGATGGAAAGGTTAGCAGTGTTTTAATCGTCAATACAAAAACAGGTGAAGAACAAGAGTTTGATACAAGTGGTGTTTTCGTTTACATTGGGATGCTTCCATTAAATGATTCGTTTAAGCATTTAAACATTACAAATGAAGAAGGCTATGTCGTTACGAATGATAATATGGAAACATCTGTACCTGGAATTTTTGCAGCGGGTGACATTCGTGATAAAATGCTTCGCCAAATTGTTACAGCTACAGGTGATGGCAGTATTGCGGCAGAAGCCGCCCAAAAGTATATTGAGACGCTAAAAGAAAAAGCGGGTGTATAACGACGGAAGCTAGGTCGAAGGACTTCCCTGCAAAACGTCTACTTAATCACAGTTTTTTAACGTTACTGTAACGCGTCTGACATATACATTCGGTATACTAATAACTGTGAAATTGACCCCCTTTTATAGTTATACATCTTGGAGCGGTGCGGAAGAATTTTTCCGTGCCCTTTTTTTATGAACATACTTTTTCCGTCCAACAATCTAGAGGCCTTCTGAGTGTAAACTGAACGTCTACCTCTTGTGCTCATATACCTAGTCACATTTCACACAATTTCAAAGTCTCGAATTGTTGTTGTCAATGAATCATAGTATAATTTAAATAGATTCTAAGGTTGAGGATGAAACATGATGGAAGACCTGCACGATATACATGTTGTAATTATAACTGGTATGAGCGGAGCGGGAAAGTCGGTTGCAATGCGTAGTTTTGAAGATATGGGCTACTTTTGTATCGATAACTTACCGCCTGCGTTACTTCCAAAATTTATCGAGCTCATTGAAGAATCACGGGGCAAAATGAATAAAATTGCGCTCGTGATGGATTTAAGAGGTCGCGATTTTTTTGATTCACTCGTTGATGCGATTATCGACTTAAATCGATATAAATGGTTAAAAGCACAAATTTTATTTTTAGAAGCGAATGATACGACACTTGTCAGGCGTTATAAGGAAGCTCGCCGTTCTCACCCGCTTGCACGAAGCCAGGCGCCACTAACTGGGATTCAAAAAGAACGGAGTATGCTTGAAACATTGAAAGGACATGCAAATTTAATTATCGATACGACGAATTTAAAGCCGTTAGAGCTCCGTGAGCGCATTCGTCAATATTTTATGCCACAGTCGGATAATTCTTTCATCGTGAATATGTTGTCGTTCGGCTTTAAATATGGGCTTCCGATCGATGCTGACCTCGTTTTTGATATTCGATTTCTTCCTAATCCACATTATATAGAATCTTTGCGCCCACGAACGGGTTTAGAAGAAGATGTCTCGTCTTACGTTTTAAAATGGCCAGAGACGAAAGAGTTTGTTGATAAAATGATTGATTTACTTGAATTTATGTTGCCGCACTACAAGCGTGAAGGAAAAAGTCAACTAATCGTTGCAATTGGTTGTACGGGCGGTAAACATCGCTCGGTTGCACTCGCTGAACATATTGGAAAAGTCTTTGCGAAAGACTATCACACACGTATTACCCACCGTGATATTGAGAAAGGAAATGGTTGAGTTTCAATGAATACTGAAAAGATGCGGAAGGTCGTTGTTATTGGGGGAGGGACCGGTCTTTCCGTATTGCTGAGAGGTCTGAAAACATTACCTCTCGATCTTGCTGCGATTGTAACAGTTGCTGATGATGGTGGGAGTTCTGGCCGATTGCGCGATGAGTTAAACATTCCTCCCCCAGGCGATATCCGAAACGTCTTATTAGCGCTATCGGAAGCAGAGCCCCTTTTTAATGCTTTAATGCAGCATCGTTTTAAAAATGGAAATGGTTTGTCGGGTCATGCGCTCGGAAATTTAATTATTGCTGCGATGACCGATATTACTGGAGACTTTTTTAAAGCAATTACCGAATTTAGCCGTGTTCTTAACGTAAAAGGAAAAGTACTACCTGCATCAAATCAAAGCATCGTCCTAAATGCGACGATGTCTGATGGAACAATTGTGACCGGTGAATCAAAAATTCCTTTATCAGAGAAAAAAATTAAGCGAGTGTTTTTGACACCGAATCATATTAAGCCATTACCAGAAACATTGAAAGCCATTGCTGAATCAGATTTAATTGTACTTGGTCCCGGAAGTTTGTATACGAGTATTTTGCCAAATTTGCTTGTCCCGGGGATTGCAGATGCAATTAAAAAAGCAAAAGCGAAAAAAGTGTATATCTGTAATGTGATGACACAACAAGGTGAGACTGATTCCTATTGTGCAAGCGATCACGTACAAGCGTTAACGGCTCACGTCGGGAACACACTCGTTGATACGATCATCGTAAATGATGCCCCGATCCCTGAAGACATTGCAGCATTGTATGCGTTAGAAGGGGCAAAACCAGTTAAATGTGATTTGGACAGATTGAAATCATCAGGTTATGACATAATAAATGGTACATTCATTCAATACGATAACAATTTGATCCGTCATGATATGAACAAAGTGTCAAATGTTTTATTGTCATTGATTACGTAAGGAGGGGAATGTTGTGTCATTTGCTTCTGAAACGAAAAAAGAATTGACGCAGCTTGACCCGAATGATTGTTGTGCGCGTGCAGAACTCGCTGCACTCATTCGTATGAATGGCTCACTTTCTGTCAGTAACCGAGAGTTTAGCCTTGATATTCCGACAGAAAATGCGGCGATTGCACGCAGAATTTATTCGCTTATCAAATTTGCGTTTAGTTACCATACAGAACTTCTCGTTCGCAAAAAAATGCAATTGAAGAAAAATAACGTATACATCGTACGCGTGAAACAAAATGCGCTAAAACTACTTGAAGAACTCGATATAATGGGTGAAAAGTACTTGCTTAATCGTACCGTAAATCGTGAGCTTTTTCAGCGGTCTTGCTGTAAACGCGCATATTTAAGAGGGGCATTTCTTGCAGGGGGATCGGTTAATCATCCTGAAACGTCGTATCATCTTGAAATTGCATCATTATATGAAGACCACACAATGTCTTTACGTGATATGATGAATTCGTTTTCACTTCATGCGAAAATGTTAGAACGAAAAAAAGGCTATATCGTCTATTTGAAAGAAGCCGAAAAAATAACCGACTTTTTAAATATTATTGGCGCGCATCAAGCTTTGCTTTTTTTTGAAGATATTCGCATTATGAAAGATATGCGAAACTCTGTAAACCGACTTGTGAATTGTGATACCGCCAATTTAAATAAAACAGTCGGAGCAGCGATGCGGCAAGTGGAAAATATTCGCTTCATTGAACGTGAAGTAGGTTTGGACGTGTTGCCAGATAAGCTTAGAGAAGTTGCTGAATTACGTATAAAACATCAAGATATGACGTTGAAAGAACTTGGTGAAGCCGTTCAAGGTAAATCAATTAGTAAATCTGGAATTAATCATAGGTTACGAAAAATTGATGAACTAGCTGATAAAATCCGTAACGGACAATCGATTGAAATGAAATAAAAGGAGGAAAAAAACTATGGTTGAGAGTTCGGTCGTTATAAAACTAAAATCGGGTCTACAAGCGAGACCTGCTGCACTTTTCGTACAGGAAGCGAATAAGTTTCATAGTGAAATTTTTTTAACGAAAGATGGAAAGAAAGTGAATGCAAAAAGTATTATGGGTATTATGAGTTTGGCGCTAGCATCAGGTACAGAAGTTATACTCGAAGCTGATGGAAATGATGAACAGGAAGCGCTTGAGGCACTGACAGCATTTATAAGTAAAGAGACAATATAATTAGACACGACGTCAATTCATGTGCAAAAGTACAAAGATGCCGATTTAACTTAATTTCCGAAAGAAGTCTCCCATCCTCAAGGAATGTGCAGGGCGATAGCCCAATGAGTAGGTGGGAGATGAATTTCGATTGGCTTTAGCCAAATGGTTTGATATCATCAGTCTTAGATAGATAAAAGGATTGATGTATCAATGAAATTAGATAATAATAATCATTCAGTGTTCTCGCTATATTATCATCTTGTATTGGTTGTGAAGTATCGAAGAAAAGTGTTCACTAATGAAACATCTGATTTTGCTAAAGAGATGTTCATTGAGATTGGTAGTAAATACAACATTACTTTGATGGAGTGGAATCATGATAAAGATCATATCCATATTCTATTCAAAGCACATCCTAATTCTGAATTATCGAAATTCATTAACGCTTATAAAAGCGCAAGCTCTCGATTGATAAAGAAAAACTTTCCGCAAATTAGAAAAAAGCTATGGAAAGAAATGTTTTGGTCAAGAAGTTTTTGTCTGCTTACAACAGGAACAGGAGGCGCTCCAATCGATGTTATAAACACATATATTGAAAATCAACGTCAAAAGTGAGGTGATTTGATATGAGCAAACAAAACAAAGCAACGCCTAAAAGTAGCCAAGCTACATGAAAAGACAGCGAATCAGCGTAATAACTTTCTTCATCACAAATAAAAAGAATTGGCAATAACTTATGATGCCGTGATCATTGAGGAGTTAGATATGAAAGGAATGTCCCAAGCCCTCAATTTTGGAAAAAGTGTTCACGACAATGGTTGGGGTATGTTGACGCTCTTTTTAGAGTATAAGCTAAAAGAACAAGGGAAACAGCTTGTGAAAATTGATAAGTGGTTTCCTTCCACTAAGAAATGTTCTTGTTGAACGTGTGTATAAGTGTTCTTGCGGCTTTGTATTGGATCGTGATTACAATTCAGCAATTAATATCAAAAATGAAGGATTGCGCTTATTAGCATAAAGAATGATAACTTTCGGAACGAGGAGGTTAGCTTGATCAATTTCCTGTCGTTAGATGGGATGACCCGAGAAGCCCCCACTTCAAGCGACTCGTAAGGGTGGTAAGTGGTGGGAGCAGTTCACATAATTACTTTATTGAAACGTTAACTCTAGCACTTCGTATCAGTCGTAGAGAAAGGTCGGGTGTAGTGTGCGCTTTTCGTACATGAGCAAAAGCAATGGCGGTAACCTAAAAGTTTGGGTTACTGCTTTTTTATGCACTTTTCGACAAAATCTAATTAAAAAGCTAAAGAAATAAAAAAAAGAACCGATATTATAAGCAAGTGATAAAATAAATCACCTTCTTTTATGTTAGGGGAGTTTATGATGGATAGAACATCTTTAATTGGAATTCTTTTTGGCATTATAGCTGTTGGGGTTGGGATGGCACTTAAAGGAATTAGCCCTCTCGTTATTTTTAATCCCGCTGCTGTGATTATTATTTTTTTAGGAACGATTGCATCAGTTACTATCGGTTTTCCAGGAAAAGAGTTAAAGAAAATTCCAAAGCTTTTTAAAGTGATTTTTAGTGAACAAAAAGTGCCGCAAATTAAAGACTTAATCCCACTGTTTATGGAGTGGGCAAGTTTAGCCCGAAAAGAAGGGATTTTGTTTTTGGAAGGTCGTGTAGGTGAAGTTGAAGATCCGTTTTTGCGCAATGGTATGAAACTCGTCATTGATGGACAGTCACCTGAGTTTATACGCGACGTGATGAATGAGCAACTGAATGCATTGGAAGAACGGCATGAAGCAGGAGCACAAATTTTTTCACAAGCGGGTACGTACGCACCGACTCTTGGAGTGTTAGGGGCAGTGATTGGACTCATTGCTGCCTTAGGTAATATCGCAAACTTTGATATTCTTGGTGAAGCGATAGCAGCTGCATTTATCGCTACGTTGCTCGGAATTTTCTCTGGATATGTATTATGGCATCCGTTTGCTAACAAATTAAGACGGAAATCAAAAGAAGAAATTCGCATTCGTGAAATTATGATTGAAGGTATTTTATCGATTCAAAATGGTCAATCGCCGAGAGCGATTCAAGAAAAGTTAGCGAGCTATCTCCCTTTAAATGAAAGTGCAAGCTTGCTCAAAGAGGGGGAAGAATATGGCAAGAAACAGGAAGCGTCATAAGGAAAACGAAGGAATGAATGAGTCGTGGCTTCTTCCTTACGCAGATATGCTCACTTTGCTACTCGCATTGTTTATCGTACTGTTTGCGATGAGTTCATTAGATGCTGCCAAGTTTCGTGACCTTGCCCAGTCGTTAAGTAGTGTATTTACATCGAGTTCTGGGATTATGGAATATCCGAGCCCTAATGAGCAAATTGTACCTGACGAAATGTCGAGTGAACTGCATGATACAGCTGCGATGAATGAACTGGAAGAATTAATAGCGTTGCAGAAACGGATTGATGAATATATTCAAAGTCACGATTTAACGAACCGTTTAACGACAAATTTATCAGGCGAAGGATTGCAAATTACAATTTTAGATGATGCATTATTTGATTCTGGTAGTGCTGATGTAAAAAAAGAAGCTCATGAATTAGGTGTCGAAATTTCCAAGTTTATCGTATCTGATCCGCCACGGCATGTAACGATAAGTGGTCATACAGACAACGTTCCGATTCATAATGCAGCGTATAGCTCAAATTGGCATCTAAGTGTGATGCGTGCAATTCATTTTATGGAAGTGTTGTTGGAAAATGATAATCTTGAGCCCGATTATTTAAGTGCAAAAGGATACGGGGAATATCGGCCGATTGCAAACAATGATACTGCAGAAAACCGTGCGAAAAATCGCCGGGTTGAAGTGTTAATCACTCCAAACTATGACTTGAAAATTAATGAAGAATAAGCGAACTCGCCCTACTTGTTGGGCGAGTTCAACTCGTTGAGGAACACTTTCATCCATCGTGGCTGAAGTACAGGTTGTATGAGCATAAACGTTGCCATAGAGTTTGTGCTCATTAATAAAGTGTCTCTCTTCTCTCTGTTAATCGTTAAAAAAATATAGACAAAGTCGCTTTTTTTGACTTTGTCTACTTGATACTCATCTAAAGAAAGGTGAGTATTTTATTTCGTCTCGTAAAGGACTTCGTCAATGAGTCCGTATTCTTTCGCTTCTTCAGCAGATAAAAACTTATCTCGGTCGGTATCACGTTCAATGATTTCGAGTGATTGACCTGTACGCTCAGCATAGATTTTGTTAAGTTTCTCACGCATTTGAATAATCCGTTTCGCATGAATTTCAATATCAGCAGCTTGCCCTTGTGTGCCACCAAGAGGCTGGTGAATCATGACTTCACTATTTGGAAGAGCAAAACGTTTTCCTTTTGCACCAGCCATTAATAAAAAGGATCCCATTGAAGCAGCCAATCCGATACAAATCGTGGATACGTCAGGTTTAATGTGTTGCATCGTATCGTAAATCGCCATTCCCGCCGTGATTGAACCACCAGGACTATTAATGTAAAGAGAAATATCTTTATCAGGATCTTCGGCAGCTAAAAATAAAAGCTGTGCGACGATTGAGTTTGCAACCGTATCGTCAATTGCACTTCCAAGCATGATGATGCGGTCTTTCAGTAAGCGAGAGTAAATGTCATACGCACGTTCTCCTCTGCTCGTTTGTTCAATGACTGTAGGTATTAAATGCATATACGTTCATCCTCCTTTTATTTCAAAAAGCACTTTATGTAGTTCCATCATAACTAAAAGGTCAAGATAGGTCAAATATAAAGTTTGCTAAAATTTCCTTTTAATTTAAAAAATGCTTTGATAAAGTCTCCGTCTACATCTTTCCCGTAACATTCTTTTTTAAAACGTCTTTCATTAATGGCTTGTTGTCTGGAAAGATTGTTAAAAAAATGATATTCGTTAAAATCAAACCCGAGCCAATCAGTTGAAAGATGCCGAACGGAATTTGTAACCATAAAACTGAAGTGATGATTGCAGTGAGTGGCTCAACAGTTCCTAGCAAGCTCGTTTCTTGAGGTTTTAAATACGTAAGACTTTCAAGATAAAACCAAAAGGCAAACATCGTACCGAAAATAACGACAAAAATTAAATAACCAACGGTCGAAATCGTCCAGTCGGTCATGTCGACCTCCCAAGGTGGGTAAAAAAGAGCAAGGCAGCTTCCGCCGATGAGCATAGCCCAACCGACGACAGCTAGTGAACCCCACTTATCAAGTAAGCGTTTCGGATAAAGGGTATAGAAGGCGAGGGCAATTCCCGATAAAATACCCCAAATGATTGCGCCGATTGGGACAGACAAATGATGGACAGACCCGTTTGTAAGGAGTAGAAAAGTTCCCGTTAGTGCAAGCAAAATCGCGATGATTTCTTTACGTTGAAGTAGGGTCACTTTATTTATAATTAAATAAATCATAATAAAAATTGGTGCTAAATATTGAAGCAATGTTGCGACCGCAGCGTTACCTAATTGGATGGATATCATATATGTGTATTGAACGGCGAGCATTCCTAAAAGACTAAACACGATCAATTTAATTGCATCTTGTCGATTTGACCATATGCGAATGACGTTCATTTTCTTTTTTCTTAGTCCTGCGATCGTAAGCAACATAAGGCCCGAGACGATGAGACGAAATGACACGAGCCACTCAACGGACATGTTTTCATTATGAAACAAATGTTGAGCAACCGTCCCGCCAACACCCCAAAATGAGGCACCTAAAAGGACATATACATATCCAATCCATCGAGAGTCTCTATTCATACTGAACCCCATTTCATCATATACGGAGCAAGTCAAAGTTCAAACGTATATTTTTTATGTACAAAAAAAGCGGCTGATTAAATCATCCGCTTTTTTCCATTATGTAAGAATAAAAATAAGCTGTCGCTTAATACATTTCATCAAATTATACTTTATGTATGGCGCGCTCGAGAGGACTCGAACCCCTGCATGACGTGGTACCGGAAACCACCGCTCTATCCAGCTGAGCTACGAGCGCAAACTGCATTCTTCATTATACTTGAAAAAAAACAAGTTTGCAATGTCAAATGATGTCATTTATTATTTCGAAAAAAGTCGAACTGTAACAAGTGCTTCTATAGTAATATATTAAGAAGGAGGGCGTGATGATGTTGGAAATTGGTTTATTTCAAAAACAGACAACAAAGCTCGTCATGACGACTGAACTCCGTCAAGCGATTTCGATTTTACAATACTCGAACACTGAATTACTCGATTTCTTGAAAGAAGAAGCGTTAGAAAATCCGTTATTAGAATTAAAAGAAGATAAATCTGACGACGGAGCGTTGTATTACCAGAGCTATTCAAATGGATCGTCATCGCACGATTCAGACAATGAAAACGATAATCCTGTCGATTATTTTCATAATAAAGAAGAAAATTTACAAGCTTATTTGCTAAAACAAGCGCACGAGTTGTCTTTTCCTAAGCATGAGCGAGGAATCGTCGTGTTTTTAATTGAAAACCTTGACGATGCAGGATACTTAACGATTTCGCTTGAAGATGCTGCAACAATATTAAAAATAGATGAAGAAGAGGTTGCAGCTGCCTTCGAGTTGTTTCGCCAGTTTGAACCGATCGGAATCGGAGCTCGATCATTACAAGAATGTTTGCTTTGGCAACTTGAAAATTTGGAAGAGCGCAGTCCACTAACAGAATGGATTGTGAAGGATGATTTGGAACGATTGGCGACCAAAAAGTGGGCAGAACTTGCTAAGAAGTATGATGTCACATTGGCGGACATTCAAGCCTCGGCTGATCTTATACGTATGCTTGACCCGAAGCCAGGGTCGGCATTTAGCGATGAGACGACGAAATATTTAATTCCTGACGTCACCGTTGAAAGAGGCGATGATGGCTATCGTGTCATCGTCAACGATTATATGTTGCCGACTGTTCAGTTAAATCGCCAGTATCAATACATGTTATCACAAACAGGAAAAGACGAGGCACAGAAATATATGCATGAAAAACATAGTAAAGTGCTTTGGCTCATTCGTAGTATTGAACAACGTAGACTTACGCTACAAATGCTGACAGAGGCCATTGTAGAAAAGCAAACGGATTTTCTTGAAAAAGGGTTAGCCTATTTAAAACCTATGACGTTAAAAGAAGTTGCCGAGCAGATTGGGGTGCATGAATCTACAGTGAGCCGTGCTGTAAGACAAAAAGTGATCCAAACCCCGAAAGGTATTTTTGAATTAAAAGATATGTTTACATCAAAAATTCAATCTTCCGATGGAAGCGGAGCTTCTTCAACCGCGGTCAAACACGCAATCGTGAAACTAATTGAATCAGAAAACAAACAAAAACCGTTATCAGACCAAAAGATTTCGGATCTTTTAAAAGAACGTGAAGGGATAGCGATTTCAAGAAGAACGGTAGCAAAGTACCGTGAAGAGTTGCACATCCCATCATCCGCAAAACGAAAGCGTTTCCAATAGAAAGGATAAAATGAAATGACTGATGTTACATTATATACGAAAAACAATTGCCCATTATGTGATGATGCAGAAGAAGCGTTAAGAGCACTTGAAAAAAAGTGGGAGCTTTCTATTAAAAAAATGAACATTTACGAAAACGATGCATTGTTGGAGCGATACCACCTTCGTATTCCTGTCGTCAAAGTAAACGGTGAGGTCATTGTGGAAGGCATCGTTGATGAGCACAATTTGAACGAAGCTTTTGAAAAAATGTTTCAAAATAAATGAAGGATTGGAAGCTTACCGCTTAAGGTAAGCTTATATTTTTGTGTGCGTCTATTTACGAGTCTAAATCTATTTGTCAAAGCGAGGTGGGATGTTCGGAATTTCTCACAGATTTCACAGTTGCGAAATAGAATTTAATAACCGTATAATAAGAAGCAGTGTAAACGATGAAAAATGTCGTTTTTCAAAGAATAATAAAGGCACAGTTTTACAAACTGTGACAATCCTGCATGTAAATCTCATTGAATTTGTGGTATGAATAGTGAAGGGATTTCATGTCACTACTGGTTTAGGTCAATAGAGGGGGTACGTTTTTTGAATAAGAAAACGCTGCATGATATGAATTGGAAAGGGAAAAAAGTCTTTTGTCGCGTCGATTTTAACGTTCCAATGGAAAAGGGATCAATTACTGATGATACGAGAATAACAGCTTCTTTGCCGACGATTACATATTTGTGTGAACAAGGCGCGAAATTAATTTTGGCGAGCCACCTCGGCCGTCCTAAAGGGAAAATAGTTGAAGAGTTACGTCTTGATGCTGTCGCTAAAAGAGTTGGGGAATTAACGGGGCGTCGCGTTACTAAAGTGAATGAAGTGTATGGAGCCCAAGTAGATGAAGCAACTTCTAACTTGTCAGAAGGCGAAATCGTCATGCTAGAAAACGTTCGCTTCCATCCAGGTGAAGAAAAAAACTCGCCTGAACTCGTAGAGCAATTCGCAAATATGGCTGATATTTATGTAAACGACGCTTTTGGTGTTGCCCATCGGGCGCACGCATCAACTGCAGGTGTTGCAGAGCGACTCCCAGCGATCGCTGGTTTTTTAATGGAGAAAGAAATCGATGCGTTAAGCAAAGCATTAACAAATCCAGATCGACCATTTACTGCGATTATCGGTGGAGCAAAAGTGAAAGATAAAATTAACGTCATCGACCATTTACTCGATATTGTTGACAATTTAATTATCGGTGGCGGTCTGGCCAATACATTTATGAAAGCACAAGGGCTTCAAATTGGAGATTCACTATTTGAAGAAGATAAAATTGAATTGGCTGCAAATTTGCTTGAAAAGGCAAAAAGCAAACAAGTGTCGTTTTATATGCCTGAAGACGTTGTTGTTGCTGACGCATTTAGCAACGATGCAAATACAAAAGCTGTCTCCATTCAAAACATTCCTGATGGTTGGCAAGCACTTGATATCGGTCCAAAAACGGGAGCTATTTACCGTGACGTCGTCTTAAAATCGAAGCTTGCCGTCTGGAATGGCCCAATGGGTGTATTTGAAATGGACGCGTTTGCTGAAGGTTCAAAAGCAGTCGCGGAAGCATTAAAAGATGCAACTGAGACGTATACAATCGTCGGCGGTGGCGACTCCGCTGCAGCGATTGAGAAGTTTGGATATACCGCACACATTGATCACATTTCAACCGGTGGCGGTGCATCATTAGAATTTATGGAAGGTAAAGAACTTCCAGGCGTAAAAGCACTTGATGATAAGTAAGGTAGGACAACGTATAAATGAACAAAAGAAGGTGAAAGTCGTGCGAAAACCGATAATTGCCGGAAATTGGAAAATGAATAAAACAGTTGAGGAAGCAAAACATTTCGCAAATGAAGTAAAAATAGCGATTCCTTCTCCAAACGAAGTAGATGTGGTCATATGTGCACCAGCACTAGCGTTATCCACGCTTGTTGAAGAGGCGGATGGAACTGATTTGAACATTGGAGCACAGACGATGCACTGGGAGAAAGAAGGAGCATTTACAGGAGAAATTAGCCCATATCAACTGCAAGCACTCGGTGTGGATTATGTGATTATCGGTCATTCCGAGCGGAGAGAAATGTTTGCGGAGACGGATGAGACTGTAAATAAAAAAGTAAAAGCGGCGTTTGAATATAGACTTACGCCGATTGTTTGTGTCGGAGAAACGCTCGAAGAGCGAAAAGCTGGGGATACAGAAGCTGTGATTCGTAAATCAATTGAACGAGCCTTTTCCGGTGTATCACAATCAGATGTAGAAAAGGCTGTTATTGCATATGAGCCAATTTGGGCGATCGGAACGGGAGAGAGTGCGTCACCAGTTGAAGCGAATGCTGTTTGTCAGTTTATTCGCAACGTTATAAAAGAAAATGTTTCGGAAGGTGTAGCAAACCGAGTTCGCATTCAATATGGTGGGAGTGTGAATGAAAACAATATCGATGATTATTTAGCTGAATCGGATATTGACGGTGCGCTCGTAGGTGGTGCAAGTTTACAAGCACTCCAATTTTTACATTTGTTAGGAGCTGTGCAACGTGTCAATAACTACTAAACAACCTGTTGCCCTCATTATTTTAGACGGATTTGCATTACGTGATGAGGTTAAAGGGAATGCTGTTAAACAAGCGCATAAACCAAATATTGATCGGTATTGGAATGAATATCCGCATACGACATTAACCGCTTGTGGTGAAGCAGTCGGCTTGCCCGACGGTCAAATGGGAAATTCAGAAGTCGGTCATTTGAACATTGGGGCAGGGCGTATCGTGTACCAAAGCTTAACGAGAATTAATGTGGCGATTCGTGACGGAGAATTTTTTAACAATGCAGCGTTTTTAAATGCAACGAAGCACGTTAAGAAAAACCGGACAAGTTTGCACTTATTCGGTTTACTTTCCGACGGTGGCATCCATAGTCATATTGACCATATGTTTGCTCTACTTCAATTAGCGAAAGACGAAGGTGTTGAACGGGTATACGTCCATGCATTTTTAGACGGGCGTGATGTTCCGCCGAAGTCAGCTATCGAATATGTTGAACAGCTCCAAGAAAAATTTGCAGAAGTTGGTATTGGTGAATTAGCGACTTTGTCTGGGCGTTATTATGCGATGGACCGGGACCGGCGTTGGGATCGCGTTGAGAAAGCATATCGTGCAATCGTATATGGTGAAGGTGAAAACGCTTTTGACCCAGTTAAAGCGATTGAAGATGCATATGCCGGCGGAGTAACGGATGAATTTATGTTGCCGACTGTGATGACGAATACAGATGGAACACCAATTTCGACAGTGAGTGACGGAGATGCGATCGTGTTTGCGAATTTTCGCCCTGACCGTGCGATTCAACTTTCGCAAGTGTTTACGAATGAATCGTTTTTAGAATTTGAACGCGGTGATAAGTTCCCATATGATCTTCATTACGTCTGTATGACACATTATAGTGATACCGTTCAAGGGGAGATTGCATTTAACACGCTCGATTTAAAAAATACGTTAGGTGAAGTCGTGTCGGAAGCAGGTCTCACTCAGCTTCGCATTGCAGAAACAGAAAAGTATCCGCACGTGACATTCTTTTTTAGTGGTGGCAGAGAAGAAACGTTTCAAGGCGAAAAACGGATACTCATCGATTCACCGAAAGTAGCTACGTACGATTTAAAACCTGAAATGAGTGCATATGAAGTAACAGATGCACTGCTCGCTGAACTAGATGCAGATCGATTTGATGTCATTATTTTAAACTTTGCTAATCCAGATATGGTCGGGCATTCAGGTATGCTTGAGCCAACGATTAAAGCGGTTGAAGCTGTTGATGAGTGTCTCGGAAAAATTGTTGATCGTATCATTGATAAAGGTGGAGTTGCAGTTATATCCGCTGACCACGGAAATTCAGACGAAGTGATTACACTTGACGGCAAACCGATGACAGCTCATACGACGAATCCTGTCCCTGTCATCGTTACGAAAAAAGGGATCGAACTCCGTGATGGAGGAATTCTCGCTGATCTTTCTCCGACATTGCTTGACTTATTGCAAGTACAAAAACCTGCTGAAATGACCGGAAATTCTTTAATAAAATAAAATTATTGGAGTGATATCGATGTCAATCATTGTAGATGTGTATGGTCGTGAAGTGATCGACTCACGTGGGAACCCAACTGTAGAGGTGGAAGTAATTTTAGAATCTGGAGCCATCGGAAGAGCGCTCGTTCCGAGCGGAGCTTCGACTGGTGAATATGAAGCGGTTGAACTTCGAGATGGGGACAACGATCGTTACCTTGGGAAAGGTGTTTTAAAAGCTGTTGAAAACGTAAATGAAGTGATTGCGCCTGCACTTGTCGGCCTTGACGGTTTAGATCAGCTTGGCGTAGACGAAACATTGTTAGAACTTGATGGCACGAACAATAAAGCCAAACTTGGTGCAAATGCAATTCTCGGTGTATCCATGGCAACCGCTCGTGCAGCTGCAGATGTACTCGGCATCCCGCTTTACATGTATTTAGGTGGTTTTAATGCGAAACAATTGCCCGTTCCAATGATGAATATTTTAAACGGCGGCGAGCATGCGGACAATAACGTTGACATCCAAGAATTTATGATTATGCCGGTTGCAGCCGAAACGTTTAGTGAAGCGATGCGATGCGGAGTTGAAATTTTCCATTCATTGAAAGCTGTTTTACAAGAAAAAGGTTTAAATACAGCGGTTGGCGATGAGGGTGGCTTTGCACCAAATTTATCGTCGAACGAAGAAGCGTTGCAAACGATTATGGAAGCCATCGAAAAAGCGGGATATAAACCGGATGAAGAAGTGAAACTTGCAATGGATGTCGCTTCTTCAGAAATGTACAAAGACGAAAAATATCATCTAGTTGGTGAAGGGCTTGTAAAAACATCGGAAGAAATGATTGATTATTATGAGGAATTGATTTCTAAATACCCCATTGTATCGATTGAAGACGGTCTTGATGAAAACGATTGGGACGGATGGAAAAAGCTAACGGAACGTCTCGGAGATAAAGTACAGCTCGTCGGTGACGACTTGTTCGTAACGAATACAGAAAAACTATCAGAAGGTATTGAAAAAGGTGTTGGAAACTCCATCTTAATTAAAGTGAACCAAATCGGTACTTTAACGGAAACGTTCGATGCGATTGAAATGGCAAAACGTGCGGGTTATACGGCTGTTATTTCACACCGTTCAGGTGAAACAGAAGATAGCACGATTGCCGATATTGCGGTTGCAATGAATGCGGGACAAATTAAAACAGGTGCACCATCCCGTACAGATCGTGTCGCAAAATATAACCAGCTTTTGCGCATTGAAGATGAACTTGATGCCGTTGGAGAATATGTTGGTCTACGTGCATTTTATAACCTTCATAAATAATTTTTTTCGGAGATCGCTGTACAGCGGTCTCCTTTTTTGCTACAGTTAGTAGAAGTAGTCCTGTTAATGGAGGGAAGTTGCGTGGGAACGTTTTTTACAGTGTTACTCATAGTCGTTGCGTTAGCATTAATCGCAATCATTTTATTACAACAAGGTAGAAGTGCGGGATTATCCGGCGCGATTAGCGGTGGCGCTGAACAGCTTTTTGGAAAACAAAAAGCACGTGGCATCGATGCACTATTACATAGATTGACGATCGTCCTCGCTGTCCTGTTCTTTTTACTGGCAATGGCTGTAGCGTATTTTGTATCATAAATAATGGATATCCTAACAGCAGGTTTACTTATCCTGCTGTTTTTTATGTGAAATTTTGGGGAAATTATTAGAGAAACAATTTGAGGAGGAGAGGAACATTGCGGATTGTCCCACCGAAACCATTTACATTTAAAGCTGGAAAACGAGCTGTTCTTTTATTGCATGCATTTACAGGGAATACTGCGGATGTACGAATGCTTGGACGCTATTTACAAAAACAAGGGTATACGTGTCATGCCCCGCTTTACAAAGGTCATGGCGTTCCACCTGAAGAACTTGTGAAAACAGGTCCGGAAGATTGGTGGCAAGATGTGACGGAAGCGTATCAATTTTTAAAAGAAGAAGGTTATGATGAAATCGCTGTCTGTGGCTTATCGCTTGGAGGGGTTTTTTCACTTAAAATAGGTTACACTTTGAATGTAATGGGGATTATTCCAATGTGTGCCCCGACGACATTTAAAAGTGATGAAAGGATGTTTAACCGGCTCGTTAGCTATGCGAAACAATACAAACAATTGCAAGGAAAGGGAAAGGACGAAGTCGAAAAAGAAATTGAAGCGTTTCGCGAAACACCGTGGAATACGTTAAATCGACTGCAAGCACTCAATTTAGATGTAAGAGAAAACCTACATAAGATCACGGTACCAACATTTGTTGTACAAGCTCGACTAGACGAACTTATTCCGATCGAGAGTGCGGACGAAATTTACAATACGATCAATTCTGAGAAAAAGGAATTAAAATGGTACGAAGAATCGACACACGTCATTACACATGGAAAAGAAAAAGACCAATTGCATGAAGATGTTTTTAATTTTCTTGAAAGCCTTGATTGGTCAGTAGAATAAAGAGAGACATCAATCTGTTGAGTCACGACGTTGTTCTTGTTTGATTATGCCAGTTTAACATAATTAATTGGCGTTTATTGAAGTGAAAAGGAGGGAGAAACATGAACAAAGAGAAAGCAGAACAGATTGTAGCGTTTATGCGCGAAGAAGCGTATAAGCCACTTACAGTTCGGGAGCTAGAAGAAGCTTTCGGATTACAGGATTCGAGTGAATTTAAAGACTTTGTCCGAACGTTAAATTATTTAGAAGATAACGGATTTATCGTTCGCACGCGTTCAAATCGCTACGGTGTGCCCGAACGGATGAATTTATTAAGAGGAAAAGTCCAGCGTCATCCGAAAGGTTTTGCATTTATTATTCCTGAGGATTCCGGTATGGAAGACGTGTACGTCACTGAGTCTGATTTAAAAGGAGCTATGAACGGAGATACCGTTATCGTTCGTTTAAATCCAAAAACTTCTGGTTCTCATCCTGAAGGTGTCGTCATACGGATCGTCGAGCGTGGAGTTAAAGAAATTGTAGGTACGTATTCTGACAGCAAATACTTTGGTTTCGTCGTCGCTGATGATAAACGGATTCCGAACGATATTTTTATTCCGAAAGAAGCGACGAAAGGTGCAGTTGAAGGTCATAAAGTACTCGTGAAAATTACGAAGTACCCTGAAGGCAGGATGAGTGCCGAAGGTGAAGTCATTGACATCTTAGGTCATAAAAATGATCCTGGTGTTGATATATTGTCAATTATTTACAAATACGGACTTGCGCGCGATTTTCCAGAAGAAGTGATGGAACAAGCGAATGCAACACCGGACAAAATTAATGTAGATGACCTCGTTGGTCGCCGCGACTTACGGGACGAAACGATCGTAACGATTGACGGAGAAGATGCAAAAGATTTAGATGATGCCGTCAATGTAAAGAAGTTGGATAACGGCAATTATTTGCTTGGTGTCCATATTGCTGATGTGTCTCATTATGTATTAGAAGGCTCGCCTCTTGATAAAGAAGCATATGAACGCGGGACGAGCGTCTATTTAGTTGACCGTGTCATTCCGATGATTCCGCACCGATTATCGAATGGAATTTGCAGTTTAAACCCTCATGAAGATCGGCTTGCACTCTCGTGCGAAATGGAAATTACGCAAGAAGGTGTCGTCGTTCAACACGATATTTTTCCGAGTGTTATTCGTTCGAAAGAGCGGATGACGTACACAAATGTACGAAAAATTTTACAGAAAGAAGATGACAAGGTTTTAGAAACATATGCGGAGCTCGTGCCATTTTTTGAAACGATGGGTGAACTAGCTGAGATCCTACGTCATAAACGAATGAAACGCGGAGCAATAGACTTTGATTTTAATGAAGCGAAAGTTCTTGTTGATGAAGAAAGTAATCCGGTTGACGTCGTGATTAGAGAGCGTTCCATCGCGGAACGGCTCATCGAAGAATTTATGCTTTGTGCAAACGAAACGATTGCAGAACACTTCCATTGGTTAAATATTCCGTTTTTATATCGGATTCACGAAGAACCAAATGAGGAAAAGCTCACGAAGTTTTTTGAATTCCTTACGAATTTTGGATATACCGTGAAAGGAACAGGGAGTGATGTTCACCCTAGAGCATTGCAACAGCTGTTAGAAGAAGTGAAAAATGAACCTGAAGAAGCTGTGATTAGTACGGTTATGCTTCGGTCGATGAAACAGGCGAAATACGATCCGAAAAGTCTCGGACACTTTGGATTATCAACTGAATTTTACACGCATTTTACGTCGCCGATCCGCCGTTACCCAGATTTAATTGTTCACCGGCTCATCCGTACGTATTTATTCGAAAATAAAATCGATCGTGCGACTCAGGAGCGCTGGAACGAAAAGCTTCCAGAGATTGCAAACCATACATCAGAGCGTGAACGGCTTGCTGTTGATGCCGAGAGAGAAACGGATGATTTGAAAAAAGCACAATTTATGGAAGATAAAATTGGTGAAGAGTTTGATGGGATTATTAGTGGTGTGACGAACTTTGGGATTTTCGTTGAGTTAGAAAACACGATTGAAGGTCTAGTACATGTCAGTTATTTAACGGATGATTATTATCGCTATGAGGAGCGGCACTATGCGATGATCGGTGAGCGGACAGGAAATGTATTTCGCATCGGGGACCAAATACGTGTCCGTGTTTTGCAAGTGAATATCGAAGAACATTCCATTGATTTCGAAGTTGTTGGCATGAAAACGAAACGTAGTAGGCCAAAGAAACAAGTGCCAACTGTCATTCAAGGTGGTAAAAGGTCTCAACGAAATGGTAAAAAAGCTAAGCAATCAGTGAAACCTTTTTATTATAACGTTGCGAAAAAGAAAAAACGAAAGCGGTAAGCATTGGAAGACCCCGGGAGGTCGTTTGCCTTCGTCATTTGGGGTTTTCTTTTGATTTTCACACATTTTTTTGCTACAATTAATAACCGTTTTAAAGGGAGGGGATTAGCATGTCAAAAGGAGCAGAAAATAACGTCATCGCTCAAAACAAAAAAGCGAGGCACGACTATTTTATTGAAGAAACGTATGAAGCGGGCATCGTGCTGAAGGGAACCGAAATTAAATCGATCCGTGCGCGACGCGTTAACTTAAAGGATTCGTATGCGAGAATTCATAATGGTGAAGTCGAGCTACTTAACATGCACATTAGCCCGTATGAACAAGGGAATCGCTATAATCACGATCCACTCCGCACACGCAAGCTTTTGTTGCATAGAAAAGAGATTGATAAGCTAATTGGCAGAACGAAAGAAGATGGTTTCACGATCGTGCCATTGAAGCTCTATATCAAAAATGGCTTTGCAAAAGTATTGCTCGGAGTCGGAAAAGGGAAAAAGAAATACGATAAACGAGAAGAATTAAAGCAAAAAGCAGCTAAACGCGAAATTGAACGCGCGTTTCGCGAACGTCAAAAAATGTAAAAAAAGTGAAAGTTTTTCATTTGGAATTTAAGCTTTTTCGTGTTATACTAAAAAGTGCACTCTAAATGAGGATTTGGGGCTTTGACGTTGCGTCATAACCTATTCCACCAATGGGAGTCCCAATGAGCAACTTTAAAATCTCTCCGTTTATTATTTTATCAAGGGGACGTTTTGGATTCGACAGGGGTAGGTCGAGCTTGGATTGCGAGCCGAGCTGGAGAACTCGTTAATCCCTCCAATGCCAATAATAACTGGCAAAGAAAACAATAACCTCGCTTTAGCTGCTTAATAGCACTTTAGCGGTTCCTCCCTCCATCGCCCATGTGGTAGGGCCAGGGACTCACTCTTAGTGGGCTACGCCGGAAGTCGCCGTCTGAGGCTGAAGGAAGAGACGAATCAGACTAGCAGCTTGGAAGCCTGTCAGCAGGCCGAATGGTTTGCGAAATACTAATATGCTGACTACGCTCGTAGATATTCAAGTGGCGATGCCTTTGGACGAGGGTTCGACTCCCTCCGTCTCCATAGTATAATTCAATCGGATTTTAAACAACATCAGAAAGTGTCAAAGCCTTTGATTAATAAGGTTTTCGGCGCTTTTTTTATTTCATTGAATTTCATCTACAAATAATCTTACGTATTCAAAAATGTAGTGATCACCTTTTAATAGATTCGGGGAAATTTTCTTTACGTTTATACTACTCTACAAATATTTGATTAAATTTGCGAGCGAGTTTTATTTAGCATGATGCCTATGAATCGAATACTTAACATATTGAAGTAAATCGTTAGTAATAAACGGGTTTCACCTGCTCCTGATAATCTCCTAACAAACATCTCTCTTTTATATTTTTCTACCGATGAAAGTATAATAGTGAATCCAGAGACAAATAGGAGAGCATTAGATCCGAGAAATATAAGAAGCGCATATTTTTGATTGAATAGATCAGTCCGCCATGCTTTTTCAACTTTCTCATAATAAATTTCAGTCTCGCTGTTTGTTTTTTGTATCGCAGTTAATAGGTCTTGTATGAGTAGCTCACTTTTTTCACCAGCGTCAATATAATATTTCTTCTTCATCGGTTTAGTGATGGAATAATATTTGCCACTACATTAGTAAAATTATCAATATAGCCAACTACTTCACACTCTATGATTTGTCATCTATTCTTCTACAGTTAAAATTATACTGTAAGTAGTATAAGCAGTTTTTAATGGATTATTTATTTTTGATAACTTTGTTGTCCAGCCACGTTTCCCTTCTCTTAATCTTACTTTACATCCAGTCACTACCTTGTTTTTATTTGTATCGTATAGACCTGTTCCTTTTACGCCAACAGTATTGTACCCTTGAATATAAACAGTAGCGCCAGATCCCATAGAATAGAAATATGCTGGTGTGTCAATCCTTGCGCTGTAATAGCACCTATAGCTATTATGACTACTGCTATCGATGCTGTATGAATAATTGATTTTACTTTTCTCATCATAAAATATATCCATTTATCTACATGCTATTAGCGGAGAGTACAAGAGATGGAAATCCCAGAACTTTCAGAATAAAACGTGTTAAAAAGGGAAGAGGGGTCGGGTCCCTCTGTTCCTATTTGTATAAGCAAAAAAGACAAGGAATCGATTGTCTCAGATCCAAATTCCACGTAATACTGGATCAAATCAACAACGGATTAAATTATAGTAAAACATAAAGAACTAGTAAATGTCATTTTCTTATAAAAATAAACTTATTGCAAACACTTCATCGAATGTATCGGGTCTTTGGCAAATGGCGATTCACAGCGTCAAAGGTATTACTTTGTTTAAAACGATGAGTCTGTTTTTTTGTATTTAAATCGATTATAAAATTGATTTTTAAAACTCATTTGATAATATAAAATTTACGAGGTGAAAGTATTCATAAGTAGGTGAAAAACATGTCGGAACATGAGAAAAAAACGGTTCAACCACATAAACAACAACTTCTTAACCGCTTAAAACGAATTGAGGGACAAGTTCGCGGTATTCATAAAATGGTTGAAAATGACCGTTATTGTGTAGATATTTTGCATCAGATCAGTGCAGTGAAATCAGCGATAAATAAAGTCTCTCTTGCTTTGCTAGAAGATCACACACATCATTGTGTAACGAACGCAGTTAAAGCAAATAATGGAGAAGAGGCAATTAAGGAATTAATGGATGTGATGAAAACGATGACAAAATGAAAAACACAAGTTTTTTATTTTGTTTTAAATATACTATACAAGGGTATTGTAAATCTGAATTGAAGTTAAAATCCAAAAATGATGAATGAGGTGAGGGATACTGTAGACCTTTTAATCTCAGCATTTTTGATGTGGCCGATTTTGTTCTCTTCGTTTTTCCTGAGATTTTTGCATAGTATGAATATGGATGCAATCTGAAAATGATTTTCAAACATAAGAGTAGAAATCTGATACAAATAGAAAGGAGTGATGACAAATCACGACTTTATATTTAGTAAGGCACGGTGAAACAGAATGGAATGCAACAGGAAGACTTCAAGGGAGAACGGATATCTCTTTAAATGAAACCGGAATGAAACAAGCGGAACAGTGTGGTCACTTCTTAAAAAGCATCCACTTTGATGTTATGCTAACGAGCCCGTTACAAAGAGCAAAACAAACAGCGGAGATTATAAATCGCTTTTTAAACCTTCCATTCTATGAAATTCATGAATTTATTGAAAGAGATTTTGGTGATGCGGAAGGTATGACGATGGAGGAGGTTATTTCGGCGTTCCCCGATCGGAAGTATCCAAATAAAGAAGACCGATTTTCGTTGAACAACCGAATTATGGAAGGATTACGTAAAATCAACGAACAATATCGAGACAGTCAAGTTTTGCTTGTTTCACATGGTGCTGTCATTAATTCACTATTTGATTCGTTATCGAACGGGGAATATGGAAGAGATAAGTTAAAATTAAGGAATGCTTCGATAAGCAATATCCGTTATGATAAAGGACGTTGGAACATCATCGAATTTAATCAATGTTCCCATCTTTCTCAGTTTAGTTAACGAGATGTTTTTCATTCCAGTATACTTATGTTTTTCAGAAAGGACTATCTTATGAATCAGACAAAAGCTTCTAAGTTGGATCAATTGTTAAAAGAAACGAAAGAAGGGCTACAATCAGAACATTATGTTGCGGATGAACGAACGATTACAACCGTATCATTAGCATTATCGTTGGAAAAACCGATTTTAATTGAAGGACCAGCAGGTGTAGGGAAAACAGAATTGGCTAAAGTGATTAGCTCTTGGAAAGGCTTTCCGCTTATTCGACTGCAATGTTATGAAGGACTTGATGAAGCGAAAGCCTTATATGAATGGGATTATAAAAAACAGCTTCTTTCTCTCCAAGCGAGAAAAGGTGATTCGTCATCGGTTAATCATCTTTTTTCCGAAGAATATTTATTGGAAAGACCACTACTTGCTGCGATTCGCTCACATGAGCAGGTTGTTCTTCTCATTGACGAAATCGATAAAGCAGAACCTGAATTTGAAAGTATGTTATTAGAATTGTTAAGTGATTTTCAAGTGACAATTCCTGAGCTCGGAACGGTAAAAGCGGTGAAGCGTCCGATCGTTGTTCTAACATCGAACCAAATGCGGAATTTATCAGAGGCTCTTCGTCGTCGTTGCTTGTACTTATATATTGATTACCCGAATCCTGAAAGAGAAGCAGCGATTATTCGCGAACGTGTCCCTGAGCTAAAAGAAGAGTTAGTGGATGAAGTGGCGATGGCGCTTTCACAGCTTCGAAATATGGATCTTCGTAAAGCGCCGAGTGTAGCAGAAGCAGTTGACTGGGCGGAAGCATTGTTAGCGATAGGAATTCAGACGCTTGATGTTCAGACTGTTTTGCAAACATTAAATGTTTTAATTAAAGATCATACCGACATTGAAGAAGCAAAGCGAAGATTATCTAAGATTGTTGAAGGTGAAAAACATGATCGGCAAAATTGTTGATTTTGGAAGTTCTTTGCGATTTTCTGGGGTTCCGGTATCGATTCCAGAAACATTAGAGGTCGCCTCTGTTCTTAACGGTATTCCGTCTCCAACGACTCAAGATAAAGAACGCATTCGTCTTATTTTTCAGACCTGTATGCTTAAAGATGAAAAAAAGTCTGATATCTTTCATGAGCAGTTTGAACGTTGGTGGATTAGGTGGTATGGAGAACATCCGCCACACGACTCTTTATCTTCGATTCTCAGCTCTCTTCGCCATTCAATCTTGACCGGAAACCAAAGTGAATTAGAAAATCTTTTTAATCTTGCGATGGCGAATGCTACAGAGTCAATGGGTGAAGAAAGCTTTTTGCCAGGTCAAGGACAAGGTGGCGGAACAGGGGAAGGCGAAGGCAACAATGAAGGGAATCCCTTTTTGAGAACGAAAAAGCGACGCGCCTTGTATCACTATCTTCGGGCGATGTTGAAGTTTGAAGAAATTGCAAATGAAATTCAAGAAGATCCTAACTTAAGTGTCTGGCACCGAAAAAATGCAGAACATTCGTTGAATCGGGCAGAGGCGCTTTTACGAAAAACGGTTTTTAGTTCGGGGTATAATAGTGGAGACCGCAATGTACGAGTTATGCGTACACGATTGAAAGAGGAGTATGAAGATGTTTCCGATGTCGCAATTTATAAAGCGACGTTTACGCAAATTCAAAAAATGCAGCAGATCGTACCGGATATTGTGAGACAACTTTCTTATCAGAAAAAATATAAAGATCATGATCAAAAAGGAATATTACATTTAAGGAAAACGATGAGAAGCTCGCTATCGAATGGAGGGATACCGATTGATATCACTTTTAAACGAAAATTGCCGAAGCGCG
The DNA here is from genome assembly GCF_041725775.1 of Pueribacillus sp. YX66. Lineage (NCBI taxonomy): Bacteria > Bacillati > Bacillota > Bacilli > Caryophanales > Bacillaceae > Pueribacillus > Pueribacillus sp. YX66. The sequence continues at coordinate 85,867 of NZ_JBEUEL010000001.1, forward strand.
AAAGGATTGCAATTCTTTGTGACTTATCTGGCTCTGTCGAGATTTTTAGCCAATTTGCACTTCAACTAGCGAATTGTTTTAGCAGTCAATTTGCAGGAATTACGTGTTACGGTTTTATTAGTGATATCGATGAGATTACTCGTTACGTATCGAGAGAAGACTTCCCGCGGTCAATGGGAAACTTGTATTCCGAATGTGATCTCGTCTTAAACACGAGCAACAGTGATTACGGTCAAGTTTTTCGGCAATTTGTAAAAAAATATCTTCATGACCTCGCAAAAAGCTCCTCCGTCATCATTTTAGGAGATGCAAGAAACAATGGACGGGATCCGGGACTAGACGCCCTTAAAACGATCCGAAACTGGGTGAAAAAAGTATACTGGCTAAATCCTGAGCCAAAGACATCATGGGCTTATGGGGATAGTGTGATGACCCAATACATCGCTCTTTGCGATTCTGCTCATTATATTGAAAGTGTAAACGATCTTGCGAAGTTCGTGGCTAGTTTACGTGGGGTTTGAATGGAAGTAGAATGGGATGACTAGAGTATTCATTATCATTTATTGAAATTAATAGATTATTGAACTAATTTCGAAACTGAAAAGCTGCATGAGTTAAGTAGCACTGCTTCACGGGAACAATGTCGGTGTCAAAAAGAAGCCGGCTTAAAGAAATATTTGAACGAGGCAGGGCGGAAATTCATTCTGACTTATATTTATACTCGTCATATTATATTTACACGTGTGGATCTTTTAAAAATTGAAATCGCTCACGTTCTCGAAGAAGAGATCGATAAAGAGTTATCGCTGTAGCATAGAAGAGGTTAGAAAAATTATCAATGCGATTCCAGTGCGACTCCAGAAAAATGATTATGTGGGCGTTCATTTTGATCCAAGGAAGTACACAGATTGCACTTTTTAACCTAGTGCCACATCGAGAATCATCATCAATGTAAAGCCAATCATTAAACTCATCGAAGCTAAGTCTTTGTTTCCTTTTTCGTGTGAGCTTGGGATGACTTCTTCAGCTACAACAAAAATCATCGCACCAGCTGCAAAACTTAATGCGTATGGAAGAAGCGGTTCGACAAACGCAACTGCTAATGCTCCGATAACGGCTGAAACTGGCTCAACCGCACCTGAAAGTTGCCCGTAGAAAAAACTTTTCCCGCGCGATAAACCGTCACCTCTTAAAGGCATTGAAACAGCAATACCTTCGGGAATGTTTTGGACGCCAATCCCAAGTGCCAACGTTAATGCGCTCGTCAATGTTGCCTCTGTTCCAGCTGAAGCAAGCGCACCAAAAGCAATCCCGACAGCCAAACCTTCCGGAATATTATGTAATGTAATCGCTAGTACTAATAGCGTACTTCTTTTTCGATCTCTTGGATAGTAGCCTTCAGCTTTACGAATCGGAGTATTTGGATGAAGATGAGGTAATATTTTATTAATGATCCATAAAAAAACCCCACCTAGTAAAAATCCTAATCCTGCAGGAAACCAATTTCCGATTGTATGGTATTCTGACATTTCAATCGCTGGGGATAACAGTGACCAAAAACTCGCGGCAATCATGACACCACCGGCAAATCCGAGCATACTATCTAACATGCGCTGGTTGAAGTTTTTTGTTGTAAAAACGACCGCTGCTCCGAGTGCGGTCATTCCCCACGTAAATAATGTCGCGATGAAAGCCATTGTGATAGGGTTAAACTGTTGAAAAAAATCGTTCATAATCGTTATGAAACTCCTTTTAACGTTTCTATTTTTATCATACTATAACAAATATCATTCGGCTAAATTTTGATCTGGAGCAAAAGAAGTGAAGTCCTTACTACTTTAATTTATGATTGGAATCGATGGTTCATCACAATATTATAGACTATGGGAGGCTACAACATGAGTGGAGAGTATCGAGTCTCGAGGAAGATTCGCAACGTACGAGATGTTATGATTCAAGAACATTCGCTTGCGCATTCGTCAGGTTTCGTCATTGAACCTGGACTTTGGAAACAACATGATCCGTTTTTAATTATGGCAGAAGACTATTTTCAGCGCGGTACTTTCGGAATGCATCCACACCGTGGTATGGAAACCGTCACATATGTCATTGAGGGGAAACTTGAACATGAAGACAATAAAGGGGGCAAAGGGGAACTGCTTCCTGGAGATGTTCAATGGATGACAGCTGGGAAGGGAATCATTCATGCAGAAGAGCCAGCGCACGGAGAAACTGTCCATTCGTTGCAACTTTGGGTGAATCTTCCGAGTCACAAAAAGATGACAGCTCCACGCTATCAAAATTTGCGCAGTCAAGACATGCCCGTTCGGCATGAAGACGGTGCGGTTATACGAGTGTTTTCCGGTTCATCTGGGGATGTAAAGGCAAGTACAAAAAATCACGTGCCGATTACGATGGTTGAAGTAAACCTCGAACCAAATGCAACGTTTACTCAAGACCTTCCTGGAAGCTACAACGGATTTCTTTATATCGTCGAAGGAAAAGGAACGTTCGGCAGTGAAAAGACAAAAGGCAAGAAAGGACAAGTGCTCTGGCTAGAACGGACTAGCGATGAAGAACAGACAGAAGTAGAAATCCATGCAGAAGAAAAGTTGCTTGTTTTGTTATACGCTGGGGAGCCTATTAGGGAACGTGTTTTCGCACGTGGTCCGTTTGTTATGAATTCAGAGGAAGAAATCGTCCAAGCGTATCAAGATTATCGAGAAGGAAAATTTGAGTAGACGGGTATCCCTTGACATTTTCAAGGGCTTAAATTCTTGCATATGATGACAAACATAAAAACGTTGCTGTAGCACTTCATTCTAAGTCGTTATTATTTGCGAACGATGTACTGCAACGATTTTCCGTCTTTGGCCAGGGTATTCACTATAAGGAATTGGCTTGTCTTACTATCAACGATGGGACCGTCTACTAAAATAACCGCTTCTTTTTTATGTTTTTAAAAATCCGTTTTGAAAATGATTCGAACGGATTTTTTTATGTGTGCCCGACATGGGCTATAACTTGGTGGTGAAAGTCCACTACAGGCTTGGCAGTAGGAACTGTTAGCTAAAGGCAAGGGTGTCCACCGTGAGTGGAATCTGAAGGCAAAATTCCGAACTGACGAACAGAACCTGCATAATAAGGCTGACTTGGAATGGATGAGTTTGTATAACAAAACAATGTCCGATACTGCCCAAGTTCCATACAGTAAATGCAGCAGTTACATGGGAGGAAGGTTATTCAATTAACAATCACCTTAGTGATAAGGTGATGAATGGTGAGAAGTCAGCAGAGACCAAAGTAGTTTCTACGAAACAAAGGGCTGAGCAACCTTATATCTTGAAGAACAAGGAGGTGCAGACATCGCCGCCTAAGCTCAGAAAATTATCGTGGCAATTGCTGGAGAGATGACTGCCCATGGAGAAATACGTTGGAAACGGAAAGGTACATAGGAGAGCGTAGGGATGTCGCATGGATATGAAGAAACAAGAGGGTATCAATTTAATCGAGAAAGTTATTTCCGATAGTAACTTTTGGACTACATACGAAAAGGTGTATGCCAACAAAGGAGCACCGGGAGTGGATGGAATAACAGTCTATGAACTTAAAAGTTACATGAGTAAGTTCTATGAACCGTTAAAACAAAAGTTAAGGGATGGAACATACCAACTACAACCCGTTAAACGGGTAGCCAAACCAAAACGGGTCGAAAAGATACTTAAGGAATTCCCTGTACAAGTCATTGACCCGATTATCGATCCACACTTTTTGTAAAATAGCTTTGGCTTTCGCAAAGGAAGAAATGTCATCAAGCGATGAGAATACTTTCGGGATGGCTATCGAGTCGTTATGGACTGTGATTTAAAGAGTTACTTTGACACGATACACCACAAAAGAATACGAGCATACCTTGATTGTTTTGAAATGGATTTGGAAATTTTTACGCTCAGGTATACTTGATAAAGATATCTACATCGAAACAACTAAGGGAACTCCACAATGAGGTCCTTTATCACCACTCTTCCACAATTTAAAATGTAAACGAATGGAATTCGGCTCGTTTTGACTCAAAAAAGAGTAAAACCTAATGGTAAGTAATAACATCCGTGGATAAAAAAATTTTCCCATCATTAAAGAGTGAAAGACATAAATTTACTCCTCACAGCTGGATAAAAAGGCATTCGCTACTCATCTCACACTTTTTTTGCTAAAATGGGAATGATCTACATAGAGAAAACAGCTAAGGGGAAAACGTCACGTGAAGAAAAAGAAATCGTTAATGTCTGCAATACTAGTCGCAGTTGTGATTACGGTAGGCTCTTATTATGGACTTGATTTAAGTGAATTTTTTGGAACCGAAACCGTTCAAAGTGAAACATTCGATGTTATTAAAGTGATTGACGGAGATACAATTAAAATTAATTACAATGGCAATGAGGAAAATATTCGCTTTTTACTCATTGATACACCTGAACTATCACATAAACAATTTGATGGTCCGCAGCCGTTTGCGGTGGAAGCAAAGGAAAAAGTGGAAGAGCTTCTGAAAGAGAGAAAGGTCGATATCGAAATTGGCATCCAAGAACGGGATAAATACGGAAGACTGTTAGGATATTTATATGTGGACGGAAAAAGTATACAAGAAGAGCTTTTGCGGGAGGGTCTCGCAAGAGTCGCTTACGTATATAATGATAAAAGGAATCTTGATCGTTACTTGGAAATCGAAAAAGAAGCAAAGCAAGAAGGAAGAGGCATTTGGAGCATTGAAGATTACGTAACTGAAGATGGGTATGTGAATGTGAAGTAGCCGAGGGGGTAAATGACCGTGGACGGAGTTTTTTCTAATTATACATGGTATGAATTGTGGGGACCGGTTTGGATTGTCGTTTTGTTATTCCTATCGTATTTGTATGTTAGAAAAATTGTAGCATCTCAATTTTATGAAGTGACGAGCAGGCAAGTAAAATTCTTTTTCACGGCTGTTGTGTTGCTTTATGCTGTAAAAGGAAGCCCTTTTACCGTCATTGCGAACGACTATATGTTTAGTGCCCATACGTTTCAAATCTCAATAATGTTTTTCGTCGTCACGCCATTGTTTATTTTAAGTTTGCCTGTAGACTTTATTCGCCGTTACTTTTGGGATTATCGGATGAGAAATGCGATTAAACTGTTCGCTCACCCTTGGATGACTGCGATTTTCTTTAATGGCTTGCTTACGATTTATTTCGTACCGGGTGTTTTTAATACGATTCAAGCGAATGTGTTTTACACGTCTTTGGCGCAAACGATACTAATGATTCATGCCTTTTTAATGTGGTGGACGATCATTACCCCTCTACCAGAAGTCAGCAAGTTAACTGATTTCACAAGAGCGGCTTATGTGTTTTGTACAGCGATGTTACTCATGCCGATCGGAATTTTCTTAATCATTATTGAAAAGGCGCATTACCCTGTGTATGCTGCGGTCGTTGACATGATGCCGATGATGACAGCAGTGTATGATCAACAATTGGCTGGTGGAACGTTAAAAGCGATTCAATTGACGAGCTACGGTATCGCTTTATTTAAAATTATGATGCTGTGGGCGAAAAAGGAAGAAGATAAGGAAGGGCAAGTCGATGATGAAAATATCCGTATCGCCCGCGGGGTTGTCATTCATTTAGATGATAAAAAGTAAAAGCTGTTTAAGCCACCATCGCTTGAACAGCTTTTCTTCAATTAAAAAATGATAGCAAGGAAAAACCAAATGATCATGATAAGCTGGACGATAAATTTTGCTAATGTTCCGCTTAAAAGCCCAATCAATGTTGCAATTCCGATGTTGAAGGCTTTTTGAATGTCTTTTTCAATGAGGAATTCAGTTATGATGACGGCGAGAAATGGAACAATAAGAATGCCGTATGGAGGCACGATGAACGCACCGATGATGATGGCAAGCGCGGCGATGCGTTCACCCCATTTGGAACCGCCGTATTTTTTTACAAAATAACTGCTCGCTAAAAGGTCAGCAATAAAAATAAATAACGTTAAAATCGCCATGGCGATCCAAAAAAGTAAGGATAATTCATCTTTTTCGATTCCGAAATAATAGAGAAGAAAACCACCCCAAACCGCTAAAACGGACGGAATAATCGGAAAGATTAATCCGAAGAAACTTAATAAAAATAATAGGACGATTCCAATCCATATGATGACTGTCATTGTTAATTCATCTCTTTTCGCAAGAAAATACAAAACAACCTTATATAGAAAGAAGTTGATCTTATGGTATTTACATTTAAAAACATTCCGTTTTCAGTGTTAGATTTAGCACCGATTGTCGAAGGCGGATCAGCAGAAGATACGTTTCGAAACACACGTGAACTTGCCAAACACGCGGAAAAGTTAGGCTATAACCGATATTGGCTGGCTGAACATCATAACATGCCAGGCATCGGAAGCTCAGCAACATCGCTTTTAATTTCTCATGTTGCGCAAGCGACGTCAAGCATTCGGGTTGGTTCCGGAGGTATTATGCTTCCGAACCATTCGCCACTTGTCATTGCTGAACAGTTTGGAACGCTAGAAACGTTATATCCAGGTCGGATCGATCTCGGGCTTGGGCGCGCGCCAGGTACGGATCAATTGACAGCATTTGCGCTTCGAAGAAATAACATGAGTGATGGCAGTGATTTTCCGGATATGCTTGCTGAATTGCGTCGTTATTTTCAACCATTTGACGGCACTCAACGTGTCCGTGCGATACCGGGAGAAGGTTTAAGCCATATTCCAATTTGGCTACTCGGTTCAAGTGGATTTAGTGCACGACTTGCTGGACGGCTTGGACTTCCGTTTTCGTTCGCAAGCCATTTTTCGCCTGAAAATACGATACCAGCGTTGGAAATTTATCGTTCATCTTTTGAACCGTCTGAAGTCCTTGATGAACCATACGTTATGTTGGGAATTAACGTGGTTGTTGCTGATACAGATGAAGAAGCAGAGCGATTATCGACGTCGATGCAACAACAATTTTTAAATCTGATTCGGAACAAACCGGCGAAGCTTCAACCGCCTGTTGAGAGCATGGAAGGTTTATACACAGAATATCAAAAAGCAGCACTAGAGAGTAGGCTCAGTTCATCGATTATCGGCGGACCAGAAAAAGTGAAAGCGCAGTTGCAAGCCTTTATCGAACGAACGAAAGCAGATGAACTGATTATCAATGCACAAATTTACGATCATAAAGCACGCCTAAGGTCCTATGAAATACTCGCAAATCTGTAACTTGTGTCATCGATTCATTTGAATAGTTACTCCTCTTCCGAACAATGCTAAGAACATTGGCAGCGTGTTTTGTACTGGAGGAGGCTAACATGGATAACAAAGTATGGCGAAATCCAGTATTTCTTATTTCCGCACTCGTCATTTTAGTTCTCGTTATCATTGGAGCAGTTATGCCTGACGCGATTGGGCGTGTCGCGAACATACTGTATGAATTAACGACAATTGATTTCGGCTGGTTTTATTTGTTGACGGTTTTTATTATCGTTGTTTTTCTCATCGGGTTAGCAATTAGCAAATATGGGTCAATTCGGTTAGCTGGGGAAGGGGAACGACCGGAGTTTCCATTTTTTTACGTGGATCGGTATGCTTTTTTTCGCTGGTTTCGGCGTCGGTCTCGTGTTTTGGGGCGTCGCCGAACCGATGAGCCACTTTTTCACACCTCCATTTGAAAACATACAAGCGCAAACCGAATCCGCTGCAAGGCTTGCGATGGGCTATGCTTTTTTCACTGTGGGGTCAGTCAGTGGGCAATTTTTGCACTCTTCGGGTTAGTCATCGTTTTTTGCAATTTCGGAAGAAGAAGAGTGGACTCGTCTCTACAGCGTTAGAACCAGTTGCTGGGAAAAGACGTCCTATTAAATATACGGTTGAATCGTTAGCCGTCATAGCAACAGTGATGGGGATTGCTACTTTGCTTGGTTTAGGCGTTCTTCAAATGAACGGTCTGCAAGCGCTATTTGGGATCAACAATTCGATTGGCACTCAGATGATTATAATTGTAATTATGTTTGCTGCATATACAGGGTTGGATAAAGGCATCCGATACTTAAGCAATTTCAATTTAGGATTTGCCCTTGGATTGCTCGTCTTTGTATTTATTACAGGACCGACTCTGTTTATTTTAGGAACCTTTACGCTTGCCCTTGGTGACTATTTATCGAATTTTATTCAGTATAGTCTACGTTTGCAATCGTACGTAGGTGGAACGTGGGTGAGTTTTATTGGGCGTGGACGATTGCGTGGTCGCCGTATGTCGGTGCATTCGTTGCTCGCGTTACGAAAGGCAGAACGATTCGTGAATATTTACTCGGTGTGATGGTCGTTCCACCATTAATTGCTTGCTTATGGATTGCTGTTTTTGGTGGAACTGCACTGTGGTAAATCAAGGTACGGAGATTGCAGCATCAGTAAATGCTGATGTTACGTCAGCATTATTCCAGACGTTTGAACAGTTGCCGTTTTCGGGATTGTTATCGGTCATCTCGATTTTATTAATTTTAACCTTTCTCGTAACGTCTGCAGATTCCGCAACGTACATTTTAGCAAGCATGTCTTCAACCGCCATTTATTGGAAAAATTGTATGGGGGAGTGCTTATGTCGGCAATTGCGGCTGTGTTTTTATATTCTGGTGGATTAGACGCATTGCAAACGGCTTCGCTCGTATCGGCTTTTTACCGTTCACAGCACTTTTATTGTTGCTGATGCTCGCGCTCGCAAAGCTGCTTCGAAAAGAACCGCTTCCGATTCGAAAAGCCGATGTTCGACGATTTAAACGGTTGGAAAAAGTGACAAACAGTGATAATCGAAAATAGAGGGAATGCTAAGATATGCTACAATAAGAGTTCATAGGTTCTAGTTCTCTAGGGTTCCGCAGATGTGTATGTAACTGGTCTGGACCGAGAGAGAACGCACAGCATGGGGTTGTGTATACGGAGGGACAAAAGCCCGGGAGGATATCTTTGTCGATATTCCCGGGTTTTTCTGTTGGTGTTTAGCGTGAAAAGGAAAGAAACGTCATATTTTGATTTATCGGGAAACCGAATTCAGTAGAGGGATGGCCGTCCTTGTGACGGATTAGTGAAATGATGAATGTTTCAACCGTAATGTTTATCTAAAGTAAAGGAGAATCTCACTTGAATAAAAACTGGTTATACATTTTCATTGCTGTAGCTTTTGAAATTATTTGGGTCACAGGATTAAAACATGCGTATGACTTGTTCACGTGGACGATAACGATTATCGCAACGATTGGATGTACGATATTTTTAATTAGGGGGACGAAACGGTTACCTGTCGGTACGGCGTATGCTGTGTTTGCCGGCTCAGGAGCTGGCGGTACTGTACTTGTTGAAATGTTTGTTTTTCATGAGCCGGTTTCTCTCGGAAAGCTTTTTTTTATCGCATTGCTTCTTACCGGTGTAATCGGATTGCAAATAGTGACAGAAGAGAGTGAAGTTAAAGGGGACGAGGGTTAATGGAGTGGTTTATATTACTGTTTGCAGGCTTGTTTGAAGTACTCGGTGTTGTCGCTTTAAATCAATTAAGTGTAAAAATAAATGTAAAGTGGTTGCTAATATTAGTCGGTGGTTTTGGGATTAGTTTAACGCTTTTAACAATCGCGATGAAAGAAATTTCAATGGGAACTGCTTATGCCATTTGGACGGGTGTCGGTACGATCGGAGGAGTGCTTATTGGAATGATTTTTTACGGTGAACCGAAAGACAACATTCGGCTTTTTTTCATTAGTTTAGTCGTGATTTCAGCAGTCGGGTTAAAACTTGTTTCGTAAAATTATTCGTTCAATTCTTCCATATTTGCATCCTTTTCATATATACTAGTACAAAGGGATATAAAAATGTAGAGGAGGAATTGAGATGACAGAAGCAGTACAAAAGCAATGGCTAGATCTTTATCCCGATGAAATCCCTCATCACATTGACTATGATGAGAGACCGCTATATGCCTATTTGCAAGAAGCGGCGAAGGAACAGCCAGACAAAATTGCACTTCACTTTATGGGGAAGGAGCTGAGTTACCGAGAAGTTTATGAAAGCGCTTTGAAACTTGCAAATGAACTACGCAATCTCGGCTTGCAAAAAGGGGATCGTGTAGCGATCATGTTGCCGAATACACCTCAGTCAGTTATCAGTTACTACGGGGTTTTGCTCGCCGGTGGAACGGTTGTACAAACGAATCCGTTGTATACGGAACGTGAGCTTGAGCATCAATTGAAAGATGCTGGTGTAAAAATCCTTATTTGCGTGAATCTCGTGCATCCGCGAGTCATGAAAGTAAAAGCGAATACGTCTTTGGAACACATTATTGTCACAAGTATAAAAGATTACTTGCCGTTTCCAAAAAATTTATTGTATCCGCTCGTTCAGAAAAGAGATTATCCTGATTTGAAATTAGACATTCAGTACAATGAGACGATGCATCGATTTACTGACCTCATAAAAAGAGGAGCAACAAATGAAATCTCGCTCGACATCGAGCCGAAAAAAGACGTTGCTCTTTTGCAATATACGGGAGGAACGACGGGGCTTGCTAAAGGGGTAGTTTTAACTCACTTTAATTTGACGGCAAATACTCAACAATGTCGTGCTTGGGTATATAAGATGGAAGATGGGAAAGAACGAGTACTCGCAATACTGCCTTTTTTCCACGTATATGGGATGACAGTTGCTATGAACTTGTCGATTATGAGTAGATCAAAAATGATTATTATGCCGAAATTTGATCCGCTTGATACGTTAAAAACAATTCAAAAACAAAGACCAACATTATTCCCTGGAGCACCGACGATGTATATCGGACTAGTAAACCACCCTGAAATTAATAATTATGATTTATCTTCAATCGATGCGTGTATTAGTGGTTCTGCTGCTTTACCTGTCGAAGTGCAACAGAAATTTGAGGAAATCACGAAAGGGAAGCTTGTTGAAGGGTATGGATTAACGGAAGCGTCACCAGTCACACATGCGAATTTCATTTGGGGAAATAGAGTATCTGGAAGTATCGGCGTACCTTGGCCAGACACGGATGCTAAAGTGATGAAAGAAGACGGCAAAGAAGCTGAAGTCGGTGAAATTGGGGAACTCGTTATCAAAGGTCCACAAGTGATGCAAGGATATTGGAACCGCCCTGAAGAAACGGCTGAAACATTGAAAGACGGTTGGCTGTATACAGGTGATATGGCGTACATGGATGAAAAAGGCTATTTTTATATCGTTGATCGTAAAAAAGATATGATTATCGCTGGTGGATTTAACATTTACCCTCGTGAAATTGAGGAAGTACTATACGAACACGAAGCGATACAAGAAGCGGTCGCTGTCGGAGTGCCTGATGAGTACCGTGGAGAAACGGTGAAAGCATTTATCGTATTAAAAGAAGGCAAGCAAGTCACAGAAAAAGAATTGGATGAATATTGCCGGAAACATTTAGCGGCCTACAAAGTTCCAAGACTTTATGAATTCCGTGATGAGCTTCCGAAAACGATGGTCGGAAAAGTATTGCGTCGCGCATTGCTAGAAGAAGAAAAACAAAAAGCGAACAAATAGTTGGATTTTGAATTTATTAATTATTTTTAAGCAATAATGAGTGATTATTCATTCAGTCTTTAATATAAAAACTCGAAATGGCAGAGCACGTTCCATTTCGAGTCTTTTTCTTAGATGATCAATAAAATTTGGAATTGGTTGTATTGTCGCTTTCCCAGGTCTGCTCAAACAAGTTCAAGGGGGTGAAGTTCTAATTTCCGATTGATGAACCCAAAAGTCGTCATCCCCTTTTCTTAAAAAAAGGTAGCAAGCTATATATATATCCTGAACTATTCATAGAAATTAATCGGCGTTCTAGTAATGCTTATTTATCAAGTGGTCTGGATAAATTGGCTATGCACCAAATAAATGAAAAAAGAATCCGTTTCTGTTAAAGTTAAATCACCACAAAATAACCACAGAAAGGATTCTTATAATGGCTACTTTATCGGATTTAACTCTCAATTTCAATCGTCAAATTAAATTGTCAAATAATGGAGGTTCCCTTTCCTCAGATACGGGCGAATTCCTCTTTAGGGAATTCGATGAAACAATAGGGTTTTCAAAGACATTAACTCAACGTCTAGATCTAAAAGATGAAAGGCTGTACCATTTCCATTCGAATGAAAATTTACTTCGTCAAAAGATTTATCAAATCATTGCCGGATATTCCGAAGACGATGCTGCTGATCAATTGACGAATGATCCCGTTTTTACACAAATCATTGGAACAGAAGCATTAGCCTCCCAACCTAGTTTGTCTCGTTTTTTCGCTCGATTTGATCCCGAATCCATTGTGCAATTAAATCAAGCCAATCAAGAACAGCTAGACAAAGTACATCAATTCAGAAAATCAAAGGCACTCATCATCGATTTGGACTCAACACATGCTGACACGTATGGAGAACAAGAGTCTTCAGCGTACAATTCCCATTACGGCACAGTCGGTTTCCATCCAATGGTTGCTTTCGATGGTATAACAGGTGATTTTCTAAAAGCCCAACTGCGACCGGGAAATGTTTATACTTCAAATGGCGTTGTGGACTTTGTAAGACCCCTTATCGAACATTATAACGAGAAATTTCCAGAGACGATCCCATTCTTGCGCGGAGATAGTGGTTTTGCTGTTCCTGCTCTATATGATTTATGTGAAGGTGAGTCGGTCTATTACGTGATTCGTTTGAAATCTAATGCGATTTTGCAACGTCTCGCCGATGAACTACACCCTGCGACCGCACCATCTGATACAACAAAAACAGAGTGTTATTATGAGGAAACCGAATATCAAGCAAAATCATGGTCTAAGCCAAGAAAAGTAATCATCCAATCCGTTCGTCCTGCTGGCGAATTGTTTTTCACACATTCATTCTTTGTAACGAACTTGATCGACGCATTTTCTCCAAAAGATATCGTTAGGTCGTACCAGAAAAGGGGCACGATGGAAAACTATATCAAGGAAGCCAAGCATGGATTTGGTTTCGACAAAATGAACAGTCACTCTTTCCAGGTAAACGAAGCAAAGATGATGTTGAGTCTGTTAGCGTATAACCTAACGAATTGGCTACGCACGCTGTGTTTCCCAGAAGGGCAAAAAAGAGTGCAGATTGAAACGATACGTACAAGAATCATCAAAGTGGCTAGTAAGTTAGTGAAGTCAGGACGATCCCTTTACTTTAAATGGTCCTCTAGTTTTGTGTACCAAGAATTCTTTTGGAAAATACTTCGGCGAATTCAACAACTAAAGCTAGAATAAACCATTCTAAACCTCTTTTTAAAAAATCTAATGTTAGACCAAGGGAGTAGTATACCCAAAAACAGGAATTTTTCGGGCTATCAGATAAATCTTTACCAAAATTTGAAAAACTCTCTTAGTTAGTGCCAACGGAACAAAAAAATGATATCTTTACCTCAATTAATGCCTCCATGAGCAAGGTGTGAATAAATCAGGTATATATCACCTTAGCTCAATATAGCCATGCATAACACAAGCGATAAAAACGTATATGGAGACATATTTTATCGGTACGTTAGCAATGAACGGTCGATTTCAGAAACAGATTTTTTGCCTGATAGCGCCATCGTTAAATCAAAGTCAGCGAGCAAATTACGTATCACTTCTTCCACGCCTTTTTGTCCGGAAACGGCGAGCCCGTAAATATATGGACGTCCAATTAAAACAGCCGAAGCACCGAGTGCTAACGCTTTCAAAATATCCGAACCTCGTCGTATTCCACTATCCATAAGAAGCGGGATTCGACCTTGTGTGACTTGAGAAACTTCAGTAAGCGCATCAAGTGCTGAAATGGCTCCACTTACTTGCCTTCCGCCGTGGTTTGAAACGATGATACCATTGGCACCATGGTACATTGCAAGTTCAGCATCACCAGGATGTAAAATTCCTTTCAAGACGATTGGCAATTGCGTATGTTCACGAATAAAAGCTAAATCTTTCCACGTTAAGCTCGCATTCGAAAAAATTCGTAAAAAATATTGAACGGCTCCCATTACATCTTCTTCCGGACTTTTCTTAAGTTTTGAACGAAATGCAGGGTCTGATAAATAGTTTGCAATTCCTTCTGCTTGCAAGAAAGGCAAGTATGCATTTTCTAAATCTTCTTCTCTCCAACTCAGCATTTGTGTATCAAGTGTGATGACAATGGCCGAATAGCCTGCTTGTTCTGCTCGTTTTAACATGCTTGCTGTGACATCTTCGTCTTTTCCCCAATACAGTTGAAACCATTTTGGCTTATCACCTATCGCTTTAGCAATGTCTTCCATAGAACGCGAAGAGGCTGAACTTGTAATAAACGGGACATTCATCTCTGCTGCTGCTTTGGCTGATGCAATTTCAGCATCGTCATGGACGATCGATTGCACCCCAATCGGTGCAAGCAACAAAGGATAGGGGAATGTTTGTCCTAAAATGGTTACGGACATATCGCGTGTATCGACATCGTTAAACATTCGTGGTGTAATCGACCAACGTTGAAAAGATTCAAGATTGGCTTTCATCGTATCGCCTGCGCCCGCTCCACCTGCGACATACCAAAACGGACCGTCTTCTAACTTTAAACGTGCTTGTTGTTCCCATCTTTCAACGGAGACTGGTAATTTCTTTTCATTTTTCATTCGCTGATAATGTTGCGCTTGTACAACGTTTCCAAATCCTGGCATATGTTATAACCTCCAGTTTGTGTAGAAGTGGTATATGTTTTGCATTCGATTGGATGAATAAAAATCCTCTTTTATTTTGAGAATCTCGTATGTATTTGGTTTGGTTATACTAATTGAATACTTGAATCACTAGGGGAGCATTTTTGCTGAGAGAGAGGAATCTTGTCCCTTTGAACCTGATCTAGGTCATACTAGCGTAGGGAAGTGGTAAAGCTTTTATTGAGCAAATTTTTTGCCATTCCCTTTTCTTGTGGAATGATTTTTTATTTTGTGCTTCTTCCTCGTTTCGAGTATTCAAAACATATAAAGGAGAAGTGATTATGATGCAATTTAGTGATAGGCTTTTTAAAACCGTTGAACCGATTTGGAACAGTTATTTGAAACACCCTTTTGTAAAAGGTATTGGTAAGGGGACTCTTGAGAAGGAAAAGTTCATTTACTATATATGAAGCAAGATTATGTATACTTAATCGAGTACTCGCGAGTATTTGCCATTGGAAGTGCAAAAGCAAATGATTTGAAAACGATGGCAATGTTTGCGAATTTACTTCACGGGACGATGAATTACGAAATGGATTTGCATTGTGAGTATGCGCGGAAATTTGGGATTTCAAATGAAGAGTTGGAAGCGACTAAACCATCGGCAACGATGACGGCATACACGAGTTATATGCTTTCTTAAGCACAGTTAGGCGGGGTTGAAAATGCTGTTGCAGCCGTGCTTGTTTGCGCTTGGAGCTATAATTGGATTGGGAAAGAACTAGCGACATGGCCTGGTGTATTAGAACATGAATTGTACGGTAATTGGGTGAAAATGTATTCTTCTGATGGGTTTACAAAAATTGCGAACGATTGTATCGAATTAATCAATGGCATCTTAAAAGGTAAGTCAGAATCTGAATTCAAACGATTAGAAGAGATTTTCGTTAATACAAGTTGTTTTGAGTATATGTTTTGGGATATGGCTGAAAATGTATCGATGTGTCCGACTCCTTGAAAGTCTTTAAATAAAAAGTGAAGAAGAGGCGTTTGCACGTAGCCGCTTATTTGGCTTGTGAACGCCTTTTTTAGATCAATGCGGAAACTGCGTTGTCATATAGTTTGAGAATTGTTGATGAGACTGTTGCAACTGCTGACCCGTCGCAGCGTCCATTTTGTACCATCCTTTTTGAAACATAATGTTAAAAATCTCACGCTGGCAGTTTTGTGTTTCTGTGTAAATGGAGAGGATGTCTTCGTATAATGCAGCATGACTCGCTTCATTTAATGCCGTATCATACCCATCCGTCATATATTTTTCCGTTGCTAGCATGTCATTAATCCGATCCCGGTCGTTCATCTCAGGAGTTTTCGGTACTTGTGTATTCGGATTTTGAATTTTATTGCTATTGTTCGATTGCATCGTAAACCTACCTCTCTTATATTAGTTTTGCTGTGATTGTATTGTTGGCATTGACTGCGCGTTCAAATGTGTTAGCAGTTTTTCATAATGGCGTTGATGCATTTGGCCAGCTTTTTCAATCGCAAGTTTGATCTCTTGGTCCGCACATTCATTAGCAAAATGATACGCTTTTTTCATCGCGAGCAAATTCCAAGACAACATGTCAGTGACATAAAGATGATCTTTTGTTGACATAACGTTTGGCGGTTGTGGCATAATATTTTGTCCTGCTTGTGAAGATTGCATTTGATTCGTATTCATTAATTTCCCTCCTCTAAAAAATGGGTTAGTCTTAATCGAGATATTAACAAGCCTTTCTTTGAACTATTCTTTACTTTGTTTGCCGATTCTATGCTTATAAAAAATGAATAAATATCTTAAACAGTTATACGAAACGATGCTATTCAATGCCCTTGTCTAAATAAGACGCTTTTCGACAATCGAACGTAAAAAATGTATTTTTTTATTGATAAAACGAAGAATTTCCGTTAATATTAAACATGTAATCTGTAGCAGTTTTTTTTAGTGAAAAAAATGAATGAGCATTCATTCAAGACTAGGAGGTTGTTTCATGATCCGTGATATACAAAGTGCTGCAGTCATCGGTTCAGGAATAATGGGATCAGGAATCGCAGCTCATTTAGCGAATATCGGAATTCCGACGCTACTATTGGACATCGTGCCAAATGAGCTTACGAAAGCAGAGAAAGAGAAAGGACTTTCCCTTTCAAATAGGGCGGTTCGTAACCGCCTTGCTGATGAGGCGATTAAAAAGCTTTTTAAACAAAAGCCTGCTCCGCTTACGAAAAAAGAAAATGCGGGTTTAATTACCGCTGGGAACTTAGAGGACGACCTTGAGAAGCTGTCCCAAGTCGATTGGATTATTGAAGTAGTTGTAGAAAATCTTGACGTTAAAAAACAAGTGTTTGAAAAAGTTGATGCTCATCGCAAAGCTGGAACGATTGTAAGTTCAAATACTTCAGGGATTTCAGTTGAAGCGATGGCAGAAGGCCGTTCAGATGATTTTAGAAAATATTTCTTAGGCACACACTTTTTTAATCCTCCACGTTATTTAAAATTGCTTGAAATTATTCCGACGAAAGATACGCTCCCAGAAGTTGTCGACTATATGAAAACGTTCGGCGAAGACGTACTTGGAAAAGGTGTCGTTGAAGCGAAAGATACGCCGAATTTCATCGGAAACCGTATCGGGACATTCGGACTTCTTCAAACCGTACAAGTGATGCTAAAAGACGGTTATTCGATCAGTGAAGTTGATTCCGTAACAGGAACATTAATTGGTCGGGCAAAGAGTGCAACATTCCGTACACTAGATGTAGTCGGACTTGATACGTTCTACCACGTGGCAAATAACGTTTACAATAATGTTGAAGGCGAAGAAAAAGAAAAGTTTTCTTTCCCTGATTTTATGAAGAAAATGGTTGAAAAAGGCTTGCTTGGAAGTAAGACGAAACAGGGCTTCTTCAAAAAAGAAGGTAAAGAGATTTTGCAACTGAATCCGGAAACGCTGGAATATGAGCCACGTCAAAAATTACAAGCACCTTCGATTGAAATGGCGAAGCAAGCGAAGCGTTCCGAACGTTTAAAAACACTCGTTTACGCTGATGACCGTGCAGGTCAATTGCTATGGAATACGATGGCGCCGTCATTTATTTACTCCGCTGAAAAAGTCGGAGAAATTGCCGATAATATCTATGCGATTGACCAGGCGATGAAATGGGGATTCGGCTGGGAGCAAGGTCCATTTGAATCATGGGATTCCATTGGCCTTGAAAAATCCGTTGCGAAAATGGAAGAGGAAGGAAAAACCGTTCCTCAATGGGTGAAGGACATGCTCGCAGCAGGTCATACGTCGTTCTATAAAAAAGAAAACGGCAAGCTCCATTATTACGATAACGGAACTTACGTACAAGTAGCAGATAACCCGAAAGTGATTCATCTTGCGACAGTCAAGCAAGAAAAAGAAGTTATAAAGAAAAATAGTGGAGCAAGTCTTATCGACCTCGGCGACGGGGTGCTAAATCTTGAGTTCCACTCACAAAACAACGCGCTTGGACTTGATACAATCCAAATGATTAACAATGCAGTCGATGAAATCGAGCAAGGCGATTACAGAGGACTCGTGATCGGAAACCAAGGGAAGAACTTCTGTGTCGGTGCAAATTTAGCACTTATGCTAATGGAAGCACAAGACGACAACTTTTTTGAATTAGAGTTGACGATTCGTCAATTCCAAGATGCGATGATGAGAATTCGTTACGCGAAAAAACCGGTTGTCGCTGCACCATTCCAAATGTCACTCGGTGGTGGTGCTGAAGTTGCGATGCCAGCTGCTCGTATTCAAGCATCATCAGAAACGTACATGGGTCTTGTTGAAGTGGGTGTCGGTCTTATCCCAGGAGGTGGCGGAAATAAGGAGCTTTATCGTCGTCTGCTCGAGCGTATGCCGAAAGGGGTTAACTTTGACCTGCAACAAGTCGCAAACAAAACGTTCGAACTCATTTCAATGGCGACTGTTTCAACTTCAGCGCATGAAGCACAACAAAATGGCTTCTTAAGCTCTGACGATGGGATTAGCTTCAACGGCGATCATTTGTTATATGATGCGAAGCAACAGGTAATTGCGTTATCTGAGCAAGGATACCGCGCACCGCAACGTAAAAAGCTTCCAGTTGTTGGTGAAACAGGTTATGGAACGTTGCTTATGGCGGCGAAAACAATGCAATATTCCGGCTATGTCAGTGATCACGATGTACTCATTGCAAGCAAGCTTGCTTACGTCATCGCAGGTGGAAGATTGCCGTTCGGTACCGAAGTCGATGAACAGTATTTGCTTGACCTTGAAAGAGAAGCATTTTTGAGCTTACTCGGTGAACGAAAAACACAAGAACGTATGCAACATATGCTCGTAAAAGGAAAACCGCTACGTAATTAATTACAAAAAGCATTGAGAGGGAGGAAAAAGCGTGAGAGAAGCAGTCATAGTTGCAGGTGCGAGAACACCAGTTGGAAAAGCAAAAAGAGGAAGCCTTGCACAAGTTCGACCTGATGATCTTGCAGCCGTTGCAGTGAAAGAAACGCTACGTCGTGCGGATGGCTACGATGGTCACATAGATGATTTGATTATGGGGAATTCTACACCTGAAGCGGAACAAGGAATGAACCTTGCAAGAAATGTTGGAGCTCTAGCTGGTCTACCGGAAACTGTACCAGGAGTGACAGTAAACCGCTACTGTTCTTCAGGACTTCAAACAATTGCTTATGGTGCAGAACGGATAATGGTTGGGAGCGCTCAGGCGATTATCGCTGGTGGAGTAGAGTCAATGAGTATGCTTCCGATGGGAGGACATGTGTATCGTCTCAATCCGAAACTCGTTGAAACAGCACCAGAATACTACATGGGGATGGGTCATACAGCAGAGGAAGTAGCACGTCGGTATGGCATTTCTCGTGAAGATCAAGACGCATTTGCCGTCGAAAGCCATCGCCGAGCAGCTGCAGCCATTAAAAACGGGAAGTTTGACGACGAAATCGTTCCGGTTGAAGTGACGAAACGTTACGTTGATGAAAATAACAAGCTCGTTGAAAAGAATTTTACGTTTAGTATGGATGAAGGTGTAAGAGAAGGTACAAATATGGAAGTTCTTTCAAAGCTTCGTCCAGCATTCTCTGTGAATGGAACAGTGACAGCTGGAAATGCTTCACAAATGAGCGATGGTGCGGCAACCGTTTTGATTATGGATCGTGAAAAAGCTGAGGCTGAAGGGTTTAAGCCAATTGCAAAGTTCCGTTCCTTTGCAGTGGAAGGTGTCCCACCAGAAGTAATGGGGATTGGTCCAGTAAAAGCGATTCCTAGAGCACTCGAAATTGCTGGCTTAAGCTTAGCGGATATTGATTTATTTGAATTAAATGAAGCGTTCGCTTCACAATCTCTACAAATCATTCGTGAACTTGGACTTGACCACGATAAAGTAAATGTAAATGGAGGCGCGATTGCTCTCGGTCACCCACTCGGTTGTTCAGGAGCGAAATTAACCCTTACATTGCTTCACGAATTAAAACGCCGTAATGAACAGTTCGGTGTTGTAACGATGTGTATCGGTGGAGGAATGGGTGCGGCTGGCGTCTTTGAAATGCTGTAGGTTTTTAGGGAGAGGCGGTTTTTGACCGTCCTCACACCCTTATTTAAATAAAAATAACCTTATTGGATTTTAAGGGAGGAAACTACAAAATGGCAGACACGAACATGTTAAAACAGGGCGGAAGCTTTTTAGTTGAAGAAACAACGCCTGAGGAAATTATTACACCAGAAGATTTTACTGAAGAACAGAAAATGATTGCAAAAACAGCATCAGACTTTTTAGAAAAAGAAGTACTTCCCGTTCATGAGAAGCTTGAAAATCATGAATTCGAACATTCTGTGGAGTTAATGAAAAAAGCTGGTGAACTCGGTCTATTAAGTGCTGATGTGCCTGAAAAATACAATGGCTTAGGTCTTGATAAAATTAGTTCATCATTAATTACTGAAAGTATGTCTGGAGCAGGCGGTTTTGGAATTACGCATGGTGCTCACGTCGGAATCGGTTCATTACCAATCGTCTACTTCGGTAATGAAGAGCAAAAGAAAAAATATCTTCCGAAACTGGCTACAGGTGAATTGATTGCAGCTTATGCATTAACCGAGCCCTCCTCTGGTTCAGACGCGCTCAGTGCGAAAACAACAGCAGTTTTAAATGAAGAAGGAACACACTACATTTTAAATGGTGAAAAGCAATGGATTTCAAATGCAGGTTTTGCAGACGTCTTTGTCGTTTACGCAAAAATTGATGGCGAGAAGTTCAGTGCATTTATCGTTGAACGTGAGTTTGAAGGTGTGTCAACGGGTGTCGAAGAGCAAAAAATGGGAATTAAGAGTTCTTCAACACGTACATTAATTTTAGAAGATGCTAAAGTTCCGAAAGAAAACTTGCTTTATGAAGCTGGAAAAGGGCACGTGATCGCCTTTAATATCTTGAATGTTGGACGTTATAAGCTTGCTGTCGGTAACGTTGGTGGTGCGAAACGTGGTATTGAGCTTGCAGTCAAATATGCAAACGAACGTAAACAATTTAACACACCAATTTCAAGCTTCGGCATGATCCAAGAAAAGCTTGCAAACATGGCGACAAAAACATATGCTGCAGAAAGCTCAACGTATCGTACAGTCGGATTGTTTGAGCAACGTTTCCAAACGTTATCAGAAGAAGAGCTAGAAGATGGAACAGCTGTAGCCAAAGCAATTGCAGAATATGCAGTTGAATGTTCATTGAACAAGTTCTTCGCATCTGAGGTCCTTGATTATGTGGCAGATGAAGCTGTTCAAATCCATGGTGGATATGGCTTTATGGATGAGTACGAAGTTTCAAGAATGTACCGTGACTCGAGAATTAACCGTATTTTCGAAGGAACAAACGAAGTAAACCGTCTCCTCGTTCCAGGTACACTAATTAAGAAAGCAATGAAAGGTGAACTTCCACTTCTTCAAAAAGCTCAAGAACTACAATCTGAAATTATGTCGATGATGCCTGAAGAAGTTGGTACAGAGCCACTCGAACAAGAAAAATATTTAATCAAAATGGCGAAAAAAGTATTCCTTGCTGTTGCAGGCATGGCACTTCAAAAATTCGCCCAAAAAATCGAACATGAGCAAGAGATTCTTGCGAATGCAGCTGACATCGTGAGTGAAATTTATGCAATGGAATCTGCCGTACTCCGTACTGAAAAAGCGATCAATAAAGACGGTTTAGAGAAAGCGAAGCAAAAACTTCTTCTAACAGAAGTCTTTTGTCAAGAAGCATTTAACAAAATTGAAGCACACGCGAAAGAATCACTTCTTTACGTTGAAGAAGGTGACAACTTGCGCATGATGCTCTCTGTTCTTCGCAAACTTACTCGTCATAACCCAATAAACGTCATTGCGAAAAAACGTGAAATTGCTGATGCAATTATCGAAGCAGAGCGATATGTTCTTTAATGGCAAAAAGCTCCCAAATCGGGAGCTTTTTATTGTTCAACTTTTTTAAAGATCTCCAACTTCTTGCCATTGTTCTAAGAAGCCTTTATTTAATGAAGCACCACCGTCTGCTGTAATCACATCACCTGTAATGTAACTAGAATAATCAGAAACAAGAAAGAGGGCAAGGTTTGAAATTTCTTCTTTCTTTCCGAGTCGTCTTAACGGGATGCCACGTAAAATTCGCTGTTTGATTTGCTCGTTAGGCCAAAGCTTGTCGGCGCCACCCGTATCTCCAATTGGACCAGGTGCAATGCAATTGACACGAATGCCATGATGCCCCCATTCGGCAGCTAAAGTTTTAGACATGGCGACAACACCTGCTTTTGCAGAAGCGGAATGAACGACACCAGGACTACCCGTCCATGCGTATGTAGCGACCATATTAAGGATGCTTCCACCGTGTCCAGACTCAATCATACGTTTCCCGACAGCTTGTGAGCAGTACCACGTTCCATTCAGGACGATATTTTCAACAGCACGCCAACCGTTAACAGATAAATCTTCTGATTTAACGACGAAGTTACCAGCAGCATTGTTCACTAAAATATTGATGTTTCCAAATTGTTCAATCGTATATTGCACCATATTGTTCACTTTTTCAGGTTCACGTACATCACATTCAAAGGCTTGGGCCACTCCACCATTACGTTTAATTTCATCAACAACTGGTTCTAATCGTTCCATACTTCGTCCGCAGATGAGAACACTCGCACCGTGACGTGCAAATGTCATGGCGATATCTTTTCCCATTCCTGATGAACCGCCTGTAATAATAGCTACTTTGTCTTCTAACCATTGTCCTTCCATTGTAAATCCTCCTCGTATATTATGTTTGACATCTCACCGCAGGTCTATTTTATTAAACGTTTGTTTGAAGTTCTTTCAAGTGAATAATTGTTTCCTCACACCATTTTAAAACCGCTTCACAATAATGAATACCAAATTGAAGTGTCATATAACGATACGTTAAAGGTTGGTCGTAAGAATTTTGTTTTGCCAATAACTTTTTGTTCACTTCATAATATTCAACTAACGTTGTTTTCATTTCTGATTGAAATCTTTCAACATGGGCAATCATTATGCAAGGGTCGACATTGTGGGCAAAAAAAAGTTTTAACAATAATTCAATTCTCATCGGATAATGTCCGATAATCGGTTCATCTAGCCATTCAATCAGCAGTTTCTTGCCTTGTTCTGTAATGTGGTAAACATTGCGATATGGTTTTCCGTCTTGCTTTTCTACTGTTACGGTCGCCAAACCATCAGCGGTGAGTTGTTTTAAAATAGGATAAATTTGTGAGAAACTTTCGTTCCAAAAGTTGCCGATACCTTGCTCGATATTTTTTTTAATATCGTAGCCTGCCATTGGTTTTAAGCTTAACATACCTAATATGGCGTACTTACTTTTGTTTCTTCGTGACAATGCAACACCTCCATATATAATACATATATATCAATTACATATAATCTCTCACGTTAAGAAAAAATTGTCAATTCGGCTTTGTAAGATGAGTTTTGGAATAATAATAAAAATCGTGAATGATAGGAGGATCATAGTGACTTTAACATTTTATGCGTATCCGAAATGTGGAACATGTCGAAAGGCGAAAAAGTGGTTAGAAGAAAACAACGTCGATTTTACTGAAATTCATATCGTCGAACATCCCCCGTCCAAACAAAAGCTTAAAGAGCTTTATGAAAAAAGTGGGCTTGAACTGAAAAAATTTTTTAATACGAGTGGGAAGAAGTACCGTGAACTCGGTTTGAAAGACAAGCTGAAAGATATGACTGAAGATGAGATGCTTGAGCTGCTTGCGTCGGATGGGATGCTCATTAAGCGTCCGATCGTTACGGACGGAAAACAAGTGACGGTTGGATTTAGAGAAAAAATGTTTGAAGAAGTTTGGAAGTTGTAAATAAGTAGTCGTTCATTCATAATGATGGCAATTACAAATACATAATTTTTCGTTTGGAGGGATTGTCGTGGGTGTACCTAACAATTTACGTTATACAGATGAACACGTTTGGGTGAAGGTTGAAGGCGATCACGCCCGTGTTGGGGTGACAGATTTTGCGCAGTCGGAACTCGGTGATATTGTGTTTATTGAGTTGCCAGAAAAGGGAACTTTTATCGAAGCAGACGAACCATTCGGAAGTGTCGAGTCTGTTAAGACAGTTTCTGAACTATACGCACCAGTAAGCGGAAAAGTGCTCGAAGTGAACAAAGAACTTGATGATCGCCCAGAACTTGTGAATGAATCACCTTTCGATAAAGCGTGGATAATTGTCGTGGAACCAACGGAAATGTCTGAGGTCGAGAAGTTAATGTCAGCTGAAGAGTATAAAAAAATTGTATCTGAAGACGAATAAGCAAAAAAAGATCCTGTACAATATGGCACTTTACAGGATCTTTCGTTTTCTTACTAGTCATCGCTTTTAAGCAAGGCCACTGCGCGAACCCAGCCGCCACTTGCACCTGCAATTTTAATTGGAAATGCGATGACAGTGAAACCGATTGGTTTTGGAAGCTGATTTAAGTTTGCTAGTTTCTCGATTTGGCAATACTCTAACTCTTTTCCGACGTAATGGGCGGCCCAAAGTACAGTCGGGTCCTTTGTGTCACGAAACTTTTTACCTTGAATTTCAAACGGAACGTCCCATCCGTAGCCATCTGTCCCCATCACTTTAATACCACAGTGGATTAAATAGCGTGTTGCTTCAGCGCTCATACCAGGATGAATCGATGTGTACCCGTGTTTGAAAAAGTGTTTGTCTGCATCCGTACGTATGAGCACGATGTCGCCTGCTTGAAGGGTATAATTAATCCGTTCTAATTCTTTGACAATATCTTTTTTCGTAATTTCTTCGCCTGCTCGTTTCCAAGAAAAATTTAATAAAACTCCGTTCCCATAAAACCAGTCTAGGGGTAGTTCATCAATTGTTTTTGCACGTGCGTTACCCGTCTTATCCCAATAATGATACGGAGCATCGACGTGTGTGCCAGTATGTGTCGTCAATGTAACAAGTTCAACAGCCCACGCTTTTCCTTCAGGCCAATCGGAAGGGTTAATTCCGAAAGCTTTAGCCGCCCGGCCGACAGACTGTTCATGATTTTGATATGTAATATTTGGCGGCGAAAATTCTTTTGCTTTTGAATCCATCGGGACACTTAGGTCAATAAATTTCTTTTGCATCGTTCTCACTCCCTTTCGAATTTTTCGTTATACTTAGTATACAAGTTTGTTCGAGGAGGAGTTTGAAAATGAAACTTGTTCGTTTTATTCCGTTACAAAGTTATCCGAGGCTCCCTCGTCTAGGTGCATTACAGCAACATGTGATTGTCGACTTACAACAAGCGTATCGGCTGTACTTGCTTGAGGCGGATATTTGTTCGCCAGAAGCTGCCCTACGAGTAAGTCAGCAATTTTTGCCTTCCGACACCGTTCAATTTTTAGAAAATGGTACGTTTTCAATGGAAGCAGCGAAACAGGCGATAGCATTTGCAGAAACGTTTGAAAGTCGAGAAGACGAAAAAATCACGTATGAACAACATGATGTTCGCTTGTTAGCGCCGATCGAAAAGCCGCGTAACTTGAGAGATTTTATTTCATTTGAAGACCACATTAAAAACTCACGAAAAACGAGAGATAAAAAAGTACCAGATGCGTGGTATAAGCTTCCTGTATACTATAAAGGGAATACGGCAACGATTATCGGACCGGATGATGATGTTGTTTGGCCTAACTATACGTCACTTTTAGATTATGAACTTGAGTTTGCATGTATAATCGGAAAGCAAGGCATCGATATTTCCGAAGAAAATGCAAATGACTACATTTTTGGTTATACGATTATGAATGATTTTAGTGCACGAGACATTCAAATGCAGGAGATGAGCGTCGGACTTGGACCCGCAAAAGGAAAAGACTTTGCAACCGCGCTTGGACCCTATATTATTACAAAAGATGAGCTTCCAGATCCGTACAATTTAAACATGATTGCACGTGTGAATGGGGAAATCTGGTCAGAAGGGAATACGAAAACGATGTACCGACCGTTTTCAAAAATTGTTGAACACGTATCGGAAAGTGAGCTGATCGTCGCGGGGGATGTGCTCGGTTCTGGAACTGTCGGTTTCGGGTGCGGATTGGAGCTTGGGAAGTTTTTGAAAGATGGGGATGTCGTTGAGTTAGAGATTGAAAAGCTCGGTGTGCTCCGTAATAAGATTATAAAAAGATAGGAGTTTTTCTTGGGTGATTGTTGAAGTAAATGAATCACAATTTCGACAGCATATGGAAGAGAAAAATCGTTTCGCCGCTTTTTTTCATACACCATTTTGTGCAAATTGTTCCTTTGCTAGAAATGTGCTTAATACGGTTACGAAACGATTGCCGATTGATGTACCGATTGTATCAAGTAATTTAAATGTTATGCCTACATTAGCCGAACCATTGCAAGTGATGACTGTTCCACTTTTACTCTTCATTAAAGATGGTGAACCAGTGGAACAATTTGTCGCTTTCGGAAGAGCGGACGAACTGTATTTTTCGCTCATTCATTTTTTTGGACAAAATGAAAAAGACTAATTGACAAAATATCATCCAGTTGGTAATATTTATTAAACCAATAAATTTAGTAGGGATTTTAAGGGGGCAACATCATGTCAGAAGATAAACAGTATCGGTTGGAAACGCTCGGGGTTCATGCAGGATTGGAAGCAGACCCTGTGACAGGGTCACGAGCATTGCCGATCTACTTAACGAATGCATACGAATTTAAAAACACAGAGCATGCGGCGAATTTATTTTCATTAGCTGAGCCAGGAAACATTTATACACGAATTATGAATCCGACGGTCGGGGTGTTGGAGGAAAGAATTACGGCACTTGAAGGTGGGATTGGAAGCTTGGGGCTGGCGAGTGGCTCAGCTGCGATTACGATGGCAATTATGAATATTGCTGGAACGGGTGATGAAATCGTATCCTCTTCTGAAGTTTACGGGGGTACATACAATTTATTTGCGGTTACATTACCAAAATACGGAATTAAAACTCGTTTTGTTGATCAGAAAGATCCAGAAAACTTTCGAAAAGCAATTACGCCAAAAACAAAAGCGATCTTTGCTGAAACGATTAGTAACCCAGGTTTGAATGTCCTTGATTTTGAAAAAGTAGCTGAAATTGCTAAAGAACATGGTATTCCGCTAATTATTGATAATACGTTTGGAACACCTTATCTATGCCGTCCTATTGAACATGGTGCAAATATCGTCGTACATTCAGCAACGAAATGGCTCGGTGGAGCAGGTGCAACAATGGGCGGATTGATTGTAGACGGTGGGAACTTCGATTGGAATTCACCGAAATTCCCAGGATTTACAGAGCCAGACCCAAGCTATAACGGCTTAGTATATGCTGAAGCACTTGGTAATGCAGCATTTATTACGAAAGCTCGTGTTCAGCTTTTGCGTGATACAGGTCCATCATTAAGCCCGTTCAATGCGCATCAGCTTGCATTAGGCTTAGAAACATTGCACGTAAGAATGAAAGAGCATGTGGCGAACACACGAAAAATTGTGGACTACTTAAAAAATCATCCGAATGTAGAATGGGTCTCTTATCCTGAGCTTGAAGATCATCCATCATATGAATTGTCGAAAAAATATCTCCCGAAAGGGGCAAGTTCAGTCGTTGCTTTCGGTATAAAAGGTGGAAGAAAAGCAGGTGAAGAGCTAATCAATTCAGTTAATCTTTGGACACTTCTCGTTAACGTTGGAGATGCGAAAAGCCTTATCGTTCACCCTGCAAGTACGACACACTCACAACTAGATGGAGAAGAATTAGCTTCAACAGGTGTAACAGAAGATATGGTTCGCCTTTCTGTTGGAATTGAAAATGTCGAGGATTTAATTGAAGACTTAGAGCAAGGCATACAAAAAGCGAGTAAGTATGCATAAGAAAAGACAAAGTGTTAAGGTGTCGAAGTTGAGCTATAACTCCAGTAAATTAAATCGTGGTGCCTATACTTTGATTAGTGAAAGGTGCCACGATTTTCATTTGTTGCTGCTTTCCCATTTTATCCACGTAATTTTTTATAGACGCTTTTTGTCAGACTTTATTATCGATTACTTTTATGTGATTAAAACATATATAATAATACGAGAACCCTCGAATAAATTAGGTGCTTGCTCTAATGCAAAATGTCATTATAATTTATTATATTATTTGTAATGTAATGGAAATTTGCATAACAAAGACAATGATATTTATTTAAGAAAGGAAAGCTGGACCAAGGATTGTTTGCAGTAATCAGTGGGTGGATAATTCCGGATTTCGCAGATTTGAAGATTCAATTAACGCGTCAATCCAGAATTAAGTGCAGATGAAATTGCTATATTAATTAAAGAATACGCAACATCTTAAGGATTGACTGAGGAAGCTTATAGACAACAAATTGAACAAAAAATAATGAATAATATTTGGACAAGCTCGAAATAAATGTGACGTAATGTATTCAAAAGCTTGGACAATAAAAAATACAGTTGTTCATGCACCAGGACTAGGTAGAAAAAGTAGATAATCTAATCTAGGATTGAAAAATGGTATTCAATTTCAGTATTTCAATAATCGCGATAGAGCAGCAAACCGTACCTATAAACTTTTTTGAAGGTGTTTTTTTCATTAGTTAAAATATCTGTTCAAATAAGCATCGTTTATTAACGATGTAAAATTTGTACTTTTTAAATGAAATTTGATATGCTGTAAATGATAATCCATTTCCGAAAAAATGAACAATGAAGAACGTAAAAATTCAGTCAATGATAGGCTGTTTTTTTGTTTTATAGGACATTCTATCTATGAATAGACCGTTTGCTTGCTTATTATTTTTATTTGTTTTAATATTGTAATGAGAATAGATTGAGAATGAAAAAATCAACCTATTTCTTATAGAAAAATTGAGAAAATGCTTATCACAACTGGAGGTATCGTTCATGTCAGCACCACACTTAAAAATCGAAAATTTACATGTGTCCATTGATGATACAGAAATAATTAAAGATTTAAGCCTTGAAATCAAAGGCGGGGAAGTCCATGCCGTTATGGGACCAAACGGTACTGGAAAATCTACACTTGCTGCTGCTCTTATGGGGCATCCTCGTTATGAGGTGACGAAAGGGTCCATTACGTACAATGGTGAAGATGTCCTTGAAATGGAAGTCGATGAACGTGCAAAAGCTGGAATGTTCCTCGCGATGCAATATCCAAGTGAAGTTTCCGGTGTAACAAATGCTGATTTTATCCGGACTGCAATGAATGCACAGCGTGGAGAAGGAAATGAAGTTCAACTTATGCCCTTCATTCGTCAGCTTGATAAAAAAATGGAATTACTCGAAATGGATGAATCGTTCAGCACACGCTATTTAAATGAGGGCTTTTCAGGTGGTGAAAAGAAGCGTAATGAAATTTTACAAATGCTTATGCTTGAGCCTAAAATCGCAATTCTAGACGAAATTGACTCTGGACTTGACATTGATGCTTTGAAAGTTGTTTCTGATGGAGTGAACGAAATGAGAGGTCCAGAATTTGGTGCGTTAATTATTACTCACTATCAACGTTTGTTAAATTACATTAAGCCAGATAAAGTCCACGTTATGATGCAAGGTCGTATTGTGAAATCGGGTGGACCAGAACTTGCCGAGCGTTTAGAAGCAGAAGGATATGACTGGATTAAAACAGAACTTGGCATTGAAGATGAAACTGTAGGTCAGAAATAGAACGCAGGCAGCTAGGAGGAATAATGATGTCAGCTGAAACGATTGTTTACGATGAGGCATATGTACGCGAGTTTTCAAACAACCGTAAAGAACCTGAATGGCTGTTACAGGTACGTCTTCGTGGTCTTTCACTTGTGAAAGAACTCGCATTGCCAAAACCAGATAAAACAAAAATTGAGAATTGGAATTTCCATTCTTTTGAACATAAAACCGAACAAGAGGCAGAACAATCACTCGATAATCTGCCTGGAGAAGTATTGAGTATAATTGGAAAAGAACAAGAAGCGGGCAATGTCATTGTCCAGAAAAATGCTTCCGTCGTTTATCAAGCACTTTCAGAAGAACTGAAAGCGAAAGGAGTTATTTTTACCGACTTATGGAGAGCAGTTCAAGACCATAGTGACCTCGTTCAAAAGTATTTTATGACGGAAGCTGTTCAAATTGATGAACATCGACTAACCGCATTGCATGCCGCTTTGCTTAATGGCGGAGTATTTTTATACGTTCCGAAAAATGTTCAAGTTGAATCACCGTTACAAGCTGTTTTTTGGCACGAAAATGCCAATACAGCTCTATTCAATCATGTGATTATCGTCGCCGAAGAGAATAGTTCTGTTACTTACGTTGAAAACTACTTATCAACGAATACGGGTGAACCTTCTGTAGCTAATATTATTTCCGAAGTATTTGCTGGTAACAACGCTATTATTCGCTATGGTGCCGTCGATCATTTAAGTGAGAATGTGACATCATACATTAAGCGGAATGGTCGTATCGAGAAAGATGGTCGCATCGAATGGGCACTCGGTGAAATGAATGATGGAAATACCGTATTTGAAAACTGGACGAAATGTATCGGTGATGGTTCATCTTCAGATGCAAAAATGGTGACAGTTGGACGTGGTGAGCAACGTCA
The DNA here is from genome assembly GCF_041725775.1 of Pueribacillus sp. YX66. NCBI lineage: Bacteria > Bacillati > Bacillota > Bacilli > Caryophanales > Bacillaceae > Pueribacillus > Pueribacillus sp. YX66. Next base: position 116,837 of record NZ_JBEUEL010000001.1, read on the forward strand.
AAATTTCATGGTCCGTATTGACCAAATCGGCCAACATTCAGACGGACAAATCTTTGCTCATGGTGTAATGAAAGATAAAGCGACAGGCATTTTTAACGGAATTGGGAAAATTGAGCAAGGTGGCAAGAAGTCAAATGCTGAGCAAACATCACGTATCCTTATGCTAAGTGAAAAGGCAAGAGGAGATGCAAACCCGATTTTGCTCATTGATGAAGATGATGTCACAGCTAGTCACGCGGCATCCGTTGGGCAAGTCGATGATTTGCAATTGTATTATCTTATGAGTAGAGGAATTAGTCGTGATGAGGCAGAACGGTTAATCGTTCGTGGTTTTCTAGAACCAGTCGTCGCTAACTTACCAATTGAAGGAGTTAAGCAGGCGCTTGAAGGCGTAATTGAAAGGAAAATTCAGTGATGGATCCGAAAGAAATTCGTCAATTGTTTCCGATTTTAAATCAGGAAGTTAATGGCAATCCACTTGTTTATCTCGATAGTGCAGCTTCATCACAAAAACCGATTCAAGTTATCGAAGCTGTTAATGATTACTATCGAACGTATAATTCTAATGTGCATCGAGGTGTTCATACGCTCGGAACGAAAGCGACCGATGCGTATGAAGGCGCACGTGAAAAAGTTCGCAAATTTATTCATGCTACATCAACAGAAGAAATTGTTTTTACACGCGGCACGACGACCGCAATAAACTTAGTTGCTTCAAGTTACGGAAGAGCTAATGTTAGTGACGGTGACGAAATCGTTTTAACACCGATGGAACACCATAGCAATATAATTCCGTGGCAACAAGTGGCGAAAGCGACCGGTGCAACTTTGAAGTATATTCCGTTACAAGAAGATGGAACCATTACACTTGAAGATGTCCGCAAAACGATTACGAATCAAACAAAAATTGTTGCAATTTCTCACGTTTCTAACGTACTCGGAACGATTAATCCGATTAAGGAAATCACCGATATTGCTCATGAGCGTGGTGCTGTGACCGTCGTGGACGGAGCGCAAAGTACGCCGCATATGAAAGTAGATATGCAAGAGTTAAACTGTGACTTTTTCGCGTTCTCTGGACATAAAATGTGCGCACCTACAGGGATTGGCGTATTATATGGCAAAAAGGCACTTCTTGAAAAGATGGAACCCATTGAATTCGGTGGTGAAATGATCGACTTTGTTGGATTGTATGAGTCTACATGGAAAGAATTACCTTGGAAATTTGAAGGTGGAACCCCCATTATTGCAGCTGCCATCGGATTAGGAGAAGCGATTGACTTTTTAGAAGAAATCGGAATGAATAACATCGAAAAACATGAACATGAATTAACGGAATATGCGCTTGAACGAGTCAGTCAGATCGAAGGAATTACAATTTACGGACCGAAAAAGCGTGCTGGTCTTATGACATTTAATCTTGAAGACGTTCACCCACACGATCTTGCAACCGTCGTTGACCAAGAAGGAATTGCTATTCGTGCTGGACACCACTGTGCGCAGCCGCTAATGAAATGGTTAAACGTAAGCGCGACAGCACGAGCGAGTTTTTACTTATACAACACGAAGGAAGATGTAGATTCGCTAGCAGATGCGCTAGTTAAAACGAAGGAGTATTTTGGTAATGTCTTTTAATAATCTTGATCAGCTTTATCGTCAAGTAATTATGGATCATTATAAAAATCCGCGAAATCGTGGTGAATTGGAAGATGAAGCTGTTACAATAAATATGAATAATCCGACGTGTGGCGATGTCATCCAACTTCATTTAAAAGTAGAGGACGATAAAATAATTGACGTTAAATTTAAAGGTGAAGGCTGTTCGATTAGCCAGTCTTCTGCTTCGATGATGACTGAAGCGATTAAAGGTTTGCCCGTTCAAGATGCGCTGAAAATGTCAGAGGTTTTTTCGAAAATGGTTCAAGGGAAAGAGTATAACGAGGATGGCCTCGAACTTGGTGATATTGAAGCGTTGCAAGGTGTATCTAAGTTTCCAGCGCGGTTTAAGTGTGCTACACTAGCGTGGAAGGCGATGGAAAAAGGTCTTCAAGAGTAATTCCAAAAGTTGTTAACTTGTTCACTTCGTCATGGACGGTTTGATTGTTATAGTTATAAATCCACAAAGGAGGAAAAATAATGGCCAAAAAAATGCCTGATATTGGCGAATATAAGTATGGCTTTCGTGATAAAGACGTTTCGGTTTTCCGTTCAGAGCGTGGCTTAACGCGTGAAATTGTGGAAGAAATTTCGAAGATGAAAAATGAGCCGGAGTGGATGCTTGAATTTCGTTTAAAATCACTCGATCAATTTTATAAAATGCCAATGCCTCAATGGGGCGGAGATTTATCAGATTTGAATTTTGACGAAATTACGTATTACGTAAAACCGTCAGAACGCTCAGAACGCTCATGGGACGAAGTTCCGGAGGAAATTAAGCGTACGTTCGATAAACTTGGAATTCCTGAAGCCGAGCAAAAATATCTTGCGGGTGTTTCTGCTCAATATGAATCAGAAGTTGTTTATCAAAATATGGAAAAAGAGCTTGAGTCTTTAGGTGTTGTTTTTAAAGATACAGATTCCGCTTTACAGGAAAACGAAGAATTGTTCAAAGAATACTTCGGTACAGTCGTTCCATACTCAGATAACAAATTTGCTGCGTTAAACTCAGCTGTTTGGTCTGGTGGTTCTTTTATTTACGTACCAAAAGGAGTTAAAGTTGAGTCCCCTCTACAAGCGTATTTCCGAATTAACTCTGAAAATATGGGACAGTTCGAAAGAACACTTATCATTGTAGATGAAGGCGCTTCTGTACATTACGTTGAAGGGTGTACAGCACCTGTGTATACGACGAACTCCTTGCATAGTGCAGTAGTAGAAATTCTCGTTAAAAAAGATGCTTACTGCCGTTACACGACGATTCAAAACTGGGCAAACAACGTGTTCAACCTCGTTACGAAGCGTGCGGTGTGTGATGAAAATGCAACGATGGAGTGGATTGATGGGAACATCGGCTCAAAACTGACGATGAAATATCCAGCAGTGTTCTTGAGAGGAGAAGGTGCTCGTGGATTGACCCTTTCCATTGCACTAGCAGGTAAAGGTCAACACCAAGATGCAGGCGCGAAGATGATGCACCTAGCCCCGAATACGACATCCTCTATCGTATCGAAATCGATTTCGAAAGAAGGCGGAAAAACAACCTACCGTGGAATCGTCCATTTCGGTCGAAAAGCGGAAGGTGCTAAAGCAAACATCGAATGTGATGCGTTAATGATGGACAATATTTCAACGTCAGATACAATTCCATATAATGAAATTTTAAACGATAACATTTCACTCGAACATGAGGCGAAAGTTTCTAAAGTATCCGAAGAACAGCTTTTCTACTTGATGAGTCGCGGCGTTTCAGAACAAGAAGCGACTGACATGATTGTCATGGGTTTTATCGAGCCATTTACGCGAGAACTTCCAATGGAATATGCGGTTGAGATGAATCGCTTAATAAAGTTCGAGATGGAAGGTTCAATTGGTTAATATCTCATTGAAATTAAGATACCCTTGTCACAACAACGTTTGTGGCAAGGGTGTTTTTTTGGCTCTATTATATTTGTTATTTGATTTTTATCTAAAAGAAGTACATGCATCTCGGATAAGGAATAAGTATAAGTTTAAGTTTATGTAATGAAGAGTAATGCCTAGGGGGAAATACCCTAGTTGATATTAGAGACAATTTACCCATATAAAGTGAAAGGTGCAGTCACATATAAAATGTTACAGCCTGGAGAAGAAGTGGTATTAAGTGCATATTACCCTTGGCAAGAAAATGTTGAACATACTGGCATTTCTTTTACAACAGGGTATGCAAAGTACCCAGATGGATTTGATACAGAAAAGCTAGCGACAATAGATCAAAGTTATATTCATAGTTGGTTAGTTGAAGATGTGGTAAATGAGTAAGGGGATTTCTCTATTGTATGTAATGCCACTATATTGTCTATAAACACAGTGGTATTTTATTGTCAATATTACTAATAGGAGTGCATATGTTTTGAAAAAGTTTTGGAAAGTACAAATTATCCTTATAGCAATTTTGCTACTTGTAGCTGGATGCAGTAGCAATGATGATAACAAGGAAAAAAACAAAAATGATTCTAAAAAGACGCAAGAGACAGTAGGCACAACAGATAAAGAAAAGAACAAATCAACCGAACAATTGTATCACGAGATTGGTGAAACTTTTGAGATGACTGCTTATTATGCAGATGCAAAGGCAGAGATAACGGTGAATAAAGTCTGGACGGAGCCTGGTGAACAGCATAAAGAATATATTGAGGAAAATTTGGCTTCCCCAGATGAAGACACAAATGTAACGTTTATTGACTTTACCGTGAAAAACAAGAGTGATAAACAGATAGGATTAGGGGATCTTCTGCCAGAGTATACTGCTGCGAATACAGAAGTAGATGTGTCTTACCCTAAAAATGATAAGTTCACAGACTTCTTAAATTCATTTAAATATGAAGTGGAACCTGGTGAAGAATTGGATCTTGTCGGTGCGGTTGCTACAAGTAAGGAAGATAAATATACCTCAGCATTTCTTTGGAATATCACTCAGGAAGTGCCAGAAGTAGTTTTCCACACACCACAATCAGAACGAAAAGATAAAATCGGTATCTATGATATTGGCGAAGCAATTTACCCGATAGATCACGGAGAAGAGGGTTATCTTAAGGTGACAATTAATGACATTACGATTGAAAAGGAAGCAAAAGGATTAAATCATACGCTTGACAATAGTTCATATTTAGTTTTAGATGTGGAATTTGAAAATACTTTAAAAGAAGAACAACCGATTACTGCTGGTATTCCAAGCGCAGTGATAAAAGGGGATGAAGTTCCGCATACTGTTGAGTTTTCTTTAGATGGTAAGTGGATAGATGTATATCATTCTGCAGATGCTTATGTGCAACCAAGCAAAACATTAAAAGGCAAAGTTTATTTAGAAATTTCTAATGATGATATTGAAAAAGTGAATATATACTACTTTAACCCTGCCTTGCTAATTTTCCCTGAATACTCGATGAAACTGAATTATAATTTATAGGAAACGAAAAGGTCAATTCTTGCATTATTGAAAATTTGCAGGAACTGGCTGAGAGTAATTCAGCGGATATCACAAAAATTACAACGGAGATAAATGTCTCATTATAATTATTTGACAATGAACGGTCCTTTCCTCCTGTTCCTTTTGTCGTTTGTAAAAGAAAAACTTCTTTGAGATGATATTTATGCATTATTTTATCAACAAAGAGAGGTTGGTTGTAATGAGGAAAGTAGCTATAGCAATAGTTTCACTTATTAGCGCATTATTATTAGTAAGTTGCAACAGTACTACCAATAATACTACGAGTAATAATGATGGGAAGGAAACAAAATCAAATTCTTCGAGTCCGATTATCGATCCAAATCTTGCGATTGATGAGCGGAAAGAAATTGAAAATATGATAGAGGAACAAAAAGATCTATTAAAACTTGGGTTTGTAACGGATGATAACCTGATTAATGATATCCAAATTTCCCGAGCGGTTACCTTTCATGAAGATGATTATGCTCGTTCCGAGGATGATCGAGTGAGTTATTCTTCTTGGTATAGAGCTAGGAGTTCAAATCCTAATATCCAGTACTCTGGTAGTAATCACTTTATTTGTGAGGATGGATTGGATGAATCGACTTCAGATTTAACAGAGCGTCAATCATTTAACAATGATGGTAAAGAAGGTTTTTATGGGCATATCGAATATGAAGCTTCTGAAATTGTTGTAAAATATAAAGATAAGTGCTATTCAGGGCATGTCTCAACAGATGAAGGCTATGACAAAGAAGATAAAAGACTGCTCGAATTAATAAGTAAAACATTTAAGACAGAAGCGGAAGGCGCCTATGATCCTTTTTATAAACGATTTACGATGGATCTTGAAAAAATTAAATTTCCAACGATGAATCAAGAACGTGTAACCCTTTGGGGTACAAGTATTAGTTATTGGGAAGAGATATATGAAGAAAATTACTCTAGGGTCGGTGTAAGTTATTCTGTTGATGATGATGACTATATTGACTATGAGGTAACGGATAATGAAAAGATTTATGGAGATATAGAAAAGAAAAAACTGAAAACAGATGGTGGAACATCTGTTATTGTATATGAAGATAGTACTTCTGACCATCGTTTAAAGTATAGATGGTCGGATGGAACCTATCACTATTTAATTGAAGTACATGCGGAAGATACAAGGTTGTCTGATAATGATGTTCTAGTTATCATCGATTCTGCAATGGGCGATGATCGTTCATTTAATAGTTTGGACTTCTTCAAAGGAGTTAATGATGCACCAAATTTAAATAAAGATGATTTGGAATTACAAAAGTATTTTATTGAAGATTGATTATAATGTAACCCGTCACAACAAAAGTTGAGATCGTATCGATAAATTCTTTGTCCTTCTACCATTGGGTTGAAGGACAAAGAAAAATTAGGAATTATATTTTTGTTAATGATGCTTAGTGAACAAGTTTGATATGCGGAATCCACCTTAGAGGACTGTCGATAGAGGGTCAAGCGAAAACAAGAACGACAGCATACGGTTAAACGAAACCAAATTGAAGGAAAATTCGGTAAAGGCAAGCGCAAAGGTTTGCTCTAGTTTGAGCGTCACTTGCAAACACCTGTCAAACGGTCATCGATTTCCAATTGAAAGTGATGAATTTGGATCGCCGATTCCGGATTCTTTCTTTGCTGCTGTCGATACAACTCGCTTATCGCTAGCAAACCGAGATTAGTAAGCCGAGTGTCAGTCTCTTGCATGTCGATGATTTATATTAGGACTTCTATTATTTTATATTACGTTATTTGTCCTGCAATTTGATAGTTTTAATTACGATAAAAAGGGAATATTTAATCTTATTATTAAGTGAACAGGATTGAACTTTATATCAATTATGAATGAGGAGGTTATTATTTGGAGATAAAATTTGCAGAAGTATCGGATGCATCAATGATACATGACATCATGATTAAGGCATTTATGGAATATAAAGATGAAGTACCCCCTTCAAGCGCTTTGGAAGAAACTGTTCAAACTGTGTTTGGTGCTTTAAAAAATGGCGAACAATGTTTAATAAGTTATATTGATAATCAGCCTGTTGCAATGGTTCGATTTCAACTAAAAGAAGAGGGGTTATATTTTTATAGGCTTTCAGTAATTCCGGAAAAACAAGGTCAAGGTGTTGCAAAAAAAATTTTAAGTTCTCTAGAAGATTATGCAATAGAAAAAGGTGTAACAAAGTTATTATGTAAAGTTCGTATGACAGTGCCTAAAAATATAAAGTTATATAGTTCAATTGGGTATGAAATTTTTGATGAGGAAGTCGTACATAAACCAAATGGCTCTGATATAAAAGTTGTTTCAATGATGAAGAGACTTCAATAAAAACAAGCATGTAGTGGAAATAACCAATCTAATCTTATGAAACTATCATTAAAGATAATTTGTTTGAATTAATATAGCGTCGTATTAAAGTTCACTTTGATTTAGTGATCATTGTTTAACAATACATGTAAAACATACTTTACCCTTGCCACAACAATATTAGTGACAAAGGGGTTTTGTAGTGGTTTACTAGCTTGACGAGTGGTCCTCCGTGTTCGTATCTTGACTTTTTTTCCAATGATGTAAAGCGTAAGCGGTAAATACCATAACGGCGAGCATACCAACGTATATAAGTAATTCAATATAAAATAATGATTGCGTTATATCTGCCAAGGTTGTATGGTTCACGAACACGTCATAAGGGTTTGAGTTTCGATAAGATATTTCAATTTTGTCTCCAAATGAAAATTGATCGAATGTATTTTTTGTTACTTCTTTTACCACTTCAACATTTTCGTCGTCACGATTTTGAAAAGAAAGTGTGAATTCAAATTTTGAATCTTGGTGCTTCCGATAACCAATATCGGCTTGCTCATCGATGATAATGGCCTCAGTCTTTGTATTTGAAATGGGTATCATTTTCCGAAGAATGTTCACTAAAAATCTACCTGAGAAATAGACGAACACAATCATTACAACAGTAAGAAATTTCATCCCATTTCCTTTTGACGGTTTGCCTAAAAATGTTTTCTTTATTAGTCGTTCGATCGCAGGGATTTCGGTTATTAGTAAAAACAATCCAAGGAGCGAGAAAAAGCCAAATGTGGCAATCGCTACAACGAAAAAGAAGCCATCATACAAAAAGTCACGTGCCGTTGAAAACGTTCCATAAATTGAAAAGCCTTCAATGTTATCGCCAATTTTAAAGTTATTCATTTGTTGTCTTGATATACGATGAAGATACCTTGATTCAGTTCCATCTAGTAATTGTACACGGACGAAATAGGCTGGTGGAGTAAACAAACTTTTTTCCCCGACTTTAGCAGTAATGATGGCTTCCTCTTTTTTTGCTTCTGAGAGATCATATTCTTCCATATAGGAATCAATCATAATTCCAGTTAGAATACCGAAAAATAGCGTGAATATGAATATGCCGATAATCTCTTTAAACTTCTCCAATTATAAAGTTCACATCCAGTATTTAAACGTTATTACCTTTATTGTATCGAAGTTAGGTTAAGAATTAAGAGTACCAGGAACTAGTCTTACACACGCAGTTTGTAGGTCTAAATACACTCTTATGATGTTTGACCTTTTTTGTATAATGTTCATAAAAGGAAGAGGTGTAAAGGAAGATTAAAACTTTTATTCATGCGATCATTTATTTATTTTGGTTATCCTTTTTCGGCTTTATGCTATATACGACGGTAACGTCTTTCGTTACTGATTACAACATTTTAAATGCTGAGAAAACAACGGCAACCGTAGTCGAACAACATTCAAAAAAGAGTTTATTTCGGACGCCGACGTATTTTGTTACTGTTGATTTGAATCGAATAGAAGAGTATGGGGATTATAACGGAATTGAGAATCGAGTGACATCGTTTCAAATGAAAAAGGCTGAACAAACGTCTGAAGTGAACGGATATTTTATCGATGATCATTTTTTCACGCTATACGATATTTTGCTCGATAGTTTTGTCATCATCGTACTGAGCATTTTCTTATTGCTTTGCTTGTTCGCTATGTTGTTGTACCCATTTTTAATAATCGTTGAAAAGAAAAAAGTACAACAAAAGCCGAAAAAACCCCGTCGCTTAAAGGTGAAAAAGAAATCACGAGATGAGCCTGAGAAAATGACGTTCACTAAAATTTTTCTCACCATTTTTTTCGTTGGTGGGTTCATGTTTTCAAGCTTGTTCGTAGTGAACAGTTTTCATAAATTCATACCGCTCGGGCAAACGAAGACTGATGCCATCGTCAAGGCAAAAGATTCGGAACTTGAAGTGATGTACTTTTTAAAAATGTGGAGAGAGACTACAGCGGATCCAACGTTTACGCTTCAACTGTTATTTGAAACTGAAGATGGAGAACGTTATGAAGTTGTAAAAGAAGTGACTCGGCATACGTATCGAAAAACAGATGTTGGTGATGTTCTAGAAATTTCTTATCGAAATGTGAATCCATACGACATTTTCGTATCATCTAGTTTAGGAGATTTTCTCGTATTATGGGTATATACTGAATTATATCTTTATATTGTGATTGTGGGGGCTGGCTTAATTTATGTTTTATTCAAAATTGTTGCGTATGCAAAGAAACGAAAGAAAACATAATGGCGGATTCTTATGAGTTCGCTATTTTCAAATAGAAATCGTATGGTTAAAAATGCTAAGATGTAAGTATGCTTTCAAGTTCACTAATGGGAGGGGAAGAAGTGCTTGCGTTTTCTGTTTTTAGAATTTTGCATATATGTTCTGGATTTTTAGCGTTACTAATTTTCTGGATTCCCCTTGTGACGAAAAAAGGACGAAAAGTGCATCGAACGGTCGGATGGATCTATGTGTGGGCGATGGCGATCGTTTCGCTTTCCGCATTTTATATGGGAGCATATCGTGTATTATTCGATGAAACGGCTGCTCATGAGCTTATCTCGTTTTCTTGGTTTTTAATTTTTATTTCGATTTTAAGTGGGGCGACCGCATGGTACGGTATTCGTGTGCTTCATTTTAAACAGCGGAAAGAACGACATCGTCATATATTTGATTTGTTCGTTAGCTCTTTACTCGTAGGGTCAGGCGTAGGGATAAGCTTGTATGGATTTTCGATTAATTCCCCTTTAATCGCGTATTTTCCTTTGCTCGGTATTTTTATTGGCGTATTGCAATTGCTATATTGGCTCCGAAAACCGTCTCAAAGAATGCATTGGTATTATGAACACTTCGGCGGGATGATTCCATGCTGCATTGCGACAGTGACAGCTTTCACCGTTTTTGGAGCACCACGGCTATTAAATATAGAAACGACAAGCATTTTTTTATGGTTTTTGCCAACAATTCTGCTCGTGCCTGTTTTAATTGGGTTTCAAATTTATTATAATAACAAGTTTTCAAAGAGTTTTTGAACGGGGGGAAGAGATAATCGAATTATTCTATGTCGTTGCTTTTGTTTTTCTCTTTATTATGAATGGACTTGTCATTTTCGCATGGAAAAAGTGGAAGTTTCATTTCATTGTTTCTAGTCTTGTATTGTTATTCATTAGCCCGTTTGTCGAACGGTTATTTTATCGAGTTAACTTAGCGATTACAAAAGATGTCACTTCAGTCGACTTGGAAGCTATTCTCTTTTTCTTTGCTACGTTAGGAAATAGTTATGTCCTTCTGGCAATTGGGCTAGGTCTTCTTATAAAAAGAGTTTTCATTCAAGTAAAAAACAATGAATGGACGAAGAAAAACAATCAACTCCTTGTGCTCGGTTTAGGCGGATTGTTTCTTGCTCCTGTTGTCAAAATGATATATTTTAAGGTTGTGTCTCGAATGAGTATTCATCATGGTGCTACCGTTGATTAACGACTTGCAATAATGCTAATCGTCATTGGTATGATTTTTATTTTGATTTGGTTATTAACAAAACGATGGATAGCGAAACGGATCATTCATATTTCGATTGTCGGTCTCCTATTCGTTGCTCTTTTTCCGATTGTTAAGTTACTAAGCAACCAATACTACTTATTTTTCCTTCCATATCAACCTTATGAAGCGTGATTATATAGTTATGCCTTGGTGATACTTTTCTTGGTTATCGGGGTATTTTTTCTTTTCATAGCTTTAATAAAAGCGATAAAAAATTGAACTTTATTCACTTAAAGCACGGGAGCGGTGCTTTTTTGTTTTTGGGTGAATTTGAGAAGTTGCCTTTTTATCGTTGAAGGTTCAAAATAAACATACGAGAAAAGAAGGGAGTGTCCGCATGATTTACATTGGTGTAACGGGCTGGGGCGACCACGACTCTATTTATCAAGATGGGGTAAAATCGATAGAAAAGCTTGTTCATTATGCGAGTCACTTTCCGATCGTGGAGTTGGATGCAAGCTTTTATGCCATTCAACCGAAGCGCAATATGGAGAAGTGGATTGCGGAAACTCCAGATACGTTTCAATTTGTTGTTAAAGCGTATCAAGGAATGACGGGACATGAACGCGGAAGCAACCTTTTTAAGACTGAACAAGAGATGTATGATGCATTTATTCAATCGATCCTTCCTCTTCATGAAGTAAACAAGCTTGCGATGGTGCTCTTCCAATTCCCACCATGGTTTAATTTGAAGAAAGAGAATGTGAAGCAACTACGGGAAATTAAGCAATTGATGGGTGACCTTCCAGTAGCGCTTGAATTTCGTCATCAATCATGGTTTCATCCCCAATTTAAAGAAAAAACATTAGCGTTTATGAAGACGGAAGGGTGGATGCATAGCATTTGTGATGAGCCACAAGCAGGTGAAGGGTCAATTCCTACTGTTCTGCATCCTACGAATACTCACGCAACACTCGTTCGTTTTCATGGTCGAAATGCGTATGGATGGAATCGATCAAAAGATAAAAATTGGCGAAACGTTCGTTATTTATATAGGTATAACAGAGAAGAACTATTGGAATGGGCTGTTCATTTGCGGATGCTTGAAAAACGATGTGAAAATGTGTATGTACTGTTTAATAATAATTCAGGCGGTCATGCTGCTCAAAATGCAAAAGAGATGATCGAGTTGCTTGGCATTCAATACGAACAACTTGCACCACGGCAATTAAACTTGTTTTCGTAATGAAAGGGGGAATAACATGGCACTAGAAACGATTCATATTTATCATACGAATGATCTTCATAGTCATTTAGAGCATTGGCCTCAGATAGCGCATTTCATAAAACAACAACGAAAGTTGCACGAGCTTCAAAATGAGGAAATGCTTTTATTTGATATTGGTGATCATTGTGATCGCGTTGATAGTTTAACAGAAGGTTTATCAGGTAAAGGAAATGTTACACTGTTAAACGAACTTCATTATGATAATGTGACGATAGGGAATAATGAAGGGATCACATTTTCAAAACAAGATCTAAATTCGCTCTATGATGAGGCAAATTTTGAAGTACTTGTGGCGAACCTTTTTCATAAAAATGGGCACCGACCGCATTGGGCGTTTCCTTATGATATTCATCGTCTAAAAAATGGAATGAATGTCGGTGTTATCGGAATTACAGTGCCGTATTATGCGTTTTACGATTTGCTCGGTTGGAAAGTGTCTGATCCGTGGGAAGTGTTGCCCCCACTTATTGCACAGTTAAAGAAAAAGGTAGATATTATTATTTTGCTTTCCCATATGGGATATGGCTTTGATGTTGAAGTTGCTCAAACGTTAGACGGAATTGATCTCATAATCGGCGCCCATACACATCATTTACTCCAGCAGGGCAAACGAGTAAAAGGAACGTTAATTACCCAAGCGGGCAAATTTGGACGTTATGTTGGACAAATTACGGTTTCGTTTGATCTTAATATGAAGCAAATTGTTACGGCGGATGCGTCATGTGTGCCAGTTACTACGATGAAATCCGATCGTAAAACGGAACAGCTAATCACTGATTTGCGTGCTGAAGGTAATCGTCGCTTAAATGAAGAAGTGGCAAAACTTTCTTCACCATTGCCTGTTTCTTGGTTCGGGTCATCCCCTTTTGCAAATGTATTGGTACAAAGCTTAAAGGAATGGTGCAATACAGAAATCGCGATGGTGAATGCAGGGATTTTGTTAGATGGGTTACCATCTGGGACTGTGACAAAAAGTGATTTACATCGTGTTTGTCCACACCCGATTAATCCGTGTATTGTTACGCTAAGCGGAAGTGAACTAAAGGAGATTATTGCTCAAGCGCTACGTACGGAAATGATTGGATTGCAATTTCAAGGTCTTGGCTTTCGTGGGAAAATGATGGGTGCAATGGTGTACGACGGAATTGAGTTTGAAGTGCAACGGTATGCGGATGGTGAAAATCGAGCACGAGACATTTTTATTAATGGTAAGCTGCTAGAACCGAAGGAATCTTATGAAATTGCAACGATCGATATGTTTACGTTTGGAAGATTATATCCAGCAATTGCACAAGCGAAGGAAAAACAGTATTTTTTGCCTGAGATGCTTCGCGATTTACTTGCGTGGAAGCTGAGTCACATTGTAAACGAATGACATACAGTATAGAAAGACTAATCCTTATAATATAGGATGTGGAAGTACATCTCTAAAAATTTTGTGGATGTACCGAAAAACAGTTTTTATTTGTATGACATTCGCAAGTTAGAAAGGAGTCGGAGTGGCGAATGATTTCAGTTGAACCACTGTTTATTGAAGGAAAACCATTTACGGCAGTAACCGTAAAACTACCAAAAACAAATTTTATGTCAATAAGTAACGATAAAGGGTATATCATGTGCGGAGCACTCGATGTTCAATTGTTGAACGATAAATTAAAAGAACGAAAAATTATTGCTGGTCGAGCAGTCGGTGTTCGTACGATTGAGCAATTGCTTGAGGCTCCATTGGAATCGGTCACACTTGAAGCTGAGGAACTAGGCATTCAAGCAGGTATGATAGGTAAAGATGCGCTTCTAAAGATGTTTTAAATTCTTGTCCTGATTTCCCTTTCTTCATGCATATATATAGCATGAAGGGAGGGGTTTTCTTGTTTATAAGAAAACGGCCCCGCCGGGCGCCAATGTCTTTTCGAACGGTATTTGCGATTTCAGCGATTGTATTCATCGTTTTAACGATACAAGGATTATGGCTTGTAGAAAGTGGAATTAAGCCAGTCCTAGTTGAGATTGCAAAAGCCGAAACGCAGCGGATTGCACAACAAGCGATTAATGATGCTGTATCGCAAAAAATGGTTGGAGATGTGGAAGCGTTAAGTGAACAGCACGAGCTAGTCATTACGGAAAAAGATGAAAGTGGAAAAATTACATCAGCTCGAATTAATTCACGGTCGTTTAATCGGATCTTATCTGAAGCGACCGAAACGGCACAAGAGTATTTAAATATGATTGAACGAGGTGAAATTAATCAGTGGTCAGAACTGTTGGAAGAAACAGATATTGAGCCAGTGGGAGATCATGAACACGGTGTTGTTCATTACATTGCGCTAGGAAAAGCGACGCGAAATGCATTGCTTGCTAACCTTGGACCAAAGGTGCCGATCCGATTCCACACGATCGGTGAAGTGCAATCGAAGCCGGTCAGTGATGTGAAGCTCGTAGGTATTAATAATATTTGGATCGAAATCAATATTCGTTTTGAAGTTAATGTTAATGTAGTCGTGCCGTTTGCAACTGAAACAGATAAAGTGACAGCAAATGTGCCACTCGTGTTTACATTAATCAACGGCGAAGTTCCGCAGTTTTACAATCAGTCAAGTGAAGGAATGCCCCCTGCCATCGTTCCTAATTTTGATCAATAAATGTTAATTTCTATTGATCAAATTTAGATTAGTGGATTATACTATATTTAATCAAATTATCATAAAATTGTAACAACATTTTTAGGAAGGAGGGCAGAGTATATTTTTTATTAAAATAGGGAGGGAAAAAAGATGGAGACTCGAAGTCAGTGGGGAACCCGCGCAGGGTTCATCTTGGCTGCTGTCGGATCTGCAATCGGTTTAGGAAACATTTGGCGTTTTCCGGCTGTAGCTTATGATAATGGAGGCGGCGCATTCTTCATTCCGTATTTGATTGCTCTTTTGACTGCAGGAATCCCAATACTAATTATGGAATATGCACTTGGTCATAAGTACCGTGGTTCTGCTCCGCTCACATTTCGAAAAATTAACAAACATTATGAATGGCTCGGTTGGTGGCAAGTGTTTATTTCATTTGTTATTTCAACATATTATGCAGTTATTGTTGCATGGGCCATTTATTATGCGTACTATTCATTAACGTTAGCATGGGGAACTGACACACAAGCATTTTTATTTGAAAACTATTTGCAAGTTGTTCCAGCTGGAGAGGTCGGTTCACTCGTACCGAGCGTGCTCTTTCCGCTTATCATCGTATGGCTCGTAGCACTATTTGTTCTTTTCCGCGGTGTTAAAAAAGGAATTGAAATTGCGAATCGAATTTTTATCCCGACACTCGTCATTATTTTTTTAATTATCGTTATCCGTGCGATTACCCTTGAAGGAGCTGTTTTAGGCTTACAAGCTTTCTTTGAACCAAACTGGGATAAAATTTTTAGCGGAGAAGTTTGGGTCGCTGCATACGGACAAATTTTCTTTAGTTTATCGATTGCATTTGCGATTATGATTACGTATGCAAGTTACTTGCCGAAGAAATCTGATATTACGAACAATGGATTTATTGTTGGGCTAGGTAATTCTAGTTTTGAACTTTTGGCAGGAATTGGAGTTTTTGCTGCTTTAGGGTTTATGGCGACAGTGAGCGGAACGTCAGTCAATGATGTAGTTGCTGGTGGAATTGGTTTAGCGTTTGTCGTCTTTCCACAAATTATTAATGAATTTCCGTTTTGGAATGAATTTTTTGGGTTTCTCTTTTTTGCATCGCTCGTCTTAGCCGGAATTACATCGTTAATTTCAATTATGGAAACATACATTGCAGGACTTTCGGATAAGTTCGGCATTTCGCGGTCAAAAGCCGTTTTATTCGGTGGTGGGGTTGCGGCACTCGTTTCACTCTTATTTGCAACTCAAGGAGGAGTGAACTTCCTTGATGCGGTTGACTACTTTATTAACCAGTTTGGGGTTGCGGTTGCAGGACTGATCGAAGTGATTGTTATCGCTTGGTTTTTACGAAAAGTTACGAATCTGCAAGAGCACGCGAATGCGATTTCTGATATTCGTCTCGGGCTTTGGTGGAAATTATGTCTCTGGATCATAACCCCGATTATTCTTGGCTATATGCTTTACGATCTGTTGCGTACGAATGTACTCAAGCTCTTTGATACAGAAACAGGGAACTATGAAGGTTATTCTGATGCCTTTATTATGTATTCCGGGTGGTCCGTAGCAATCGGAGCTATCGTGCTCGGAATTGTCGTCGCCTTGTTTAAATGGACGAATCGTTCTGTGTTAGAAAAGGAGGATGAGTAATTGTGAGTGCTAGTGCAATTGTTATGATGGTGTTAGGTATGATTCTTTTGTGGGGAGGACTCGCTGCTAGCATTTGGAATGCAGTTCGTACTTCCAAAAAACAAAAAGCTTAAAAGGATAAAAGAAGGATTGGGCATTCTTTGCTCAGTCCTTCTTTAAATTTGTAGGACAGCTTATTAAAGGTAGCTAAGTGTTCGTCTGCACCTATAAAGCTTGCCCATCGGTAAGTTTACTTTTTTGATCGTTCTTGACGTTCCCAAGCTTTTAATTTTGGATACGGATCAAAGCTCCATTCGCTTGATCCAGTATATTTGTACATTCCGTAATGCAAGTGTGGCGGGAATTTACCAGCAGTTCCTTTCGGTCCATACCCTGAACTTCCTACGTATCCAATCGAGTCTCCTGGTTTTACAATTGTATCTTTTTCAACCCCTTCTTCAAAACGGCTTAAGTGTGCATAATAATGATACGTATTATTTAAGTCACGTATACCTACTCGCCACCCTCCGAATCGATTCCATCCGATAACCTCGACTATTCCGTATGTCGTTGCCCGTACCGGCACCCCGTAGTCTGCAAATATGTCTGATCCTTCATGAATGCGAAGGCCTCCCCATCCACGACGTGCGCCCCATGAATTTTTTATCGTGTAGTTTGCTTGCAGCGGAAGTGGAAACGCGTGTTCATTTAAGTCTAACGTATTAAATTCTTTAAAAACTTTTGCATGACCGAGAATCGTTCGAACGGTTAAATCACGCTTGTAATAATCCCATAAGCCAATTTTTATATCGTCTTCATGTGAACCATAGCGTTGCAGGTGAGTCGCGAAAGTATATAAAACATCTTCGTCGTCATTTTGATCAGCTTTGCCATCGCCATTTCCGTCTTGACCAACTCCACCAAACAAACCAATTGTAAGCGGGTTATTGTCTTTCTTGTTAGGATTTAATCGGCCTGCCCATTCTTCTGGCGAATAATAAATAGCGATTTGCCCAGTCTGTTCTGGAATCTCTTTTTTAGAGTGTCTAACATTTCGTTCATATTGATCAACAGCTGCAAAATAGTACCATTTAATTTGTGTTAATGTTTCCATTTTTTTATATAGTAGCATCCGTTCTTCAAGCTCTGTTTTTGAATTTTCTTCTGCATACACATTGATGGTAATCATGAAAAAATTAAAAATGATGACAATGAAGAGAAAAGGATGCCTCCATTTCACGAAAATCACCTCCAAAATCCTTTGATTAGTTTGCGTTATATGAAGAAAAACATGTTGCTTTTTTTTGGAAGCATGAAAAGCAAGTCGATAGAAATACGGTTTTGTTTGTGGTAGAGTGAATTATGACTAAGCTGTAGCGATTGGAGTGAGCTTGATGTCAAAACAACAAGAATATTTGCGAAAGCCTGATTGGTTAAAAATTAAATTAAATACAAACGAAAACTATACGAGCTTGAAAAAAATGATGCGCGAAAAGAATTTACATACGGTTTGCGAAGAAGCAAAATGTCCGAATATCCATGAATGTTGGGCCGTACGCAAGACAGCAACATTTATGATTTTAGGCGAAACGTGTACGAGGGCGTGCCGTTTTTGTGCAGTTAATACTGGACTTCCGAATGAATTAGATTGGAAAGAACCTGAAAGAGTAGCTGACTCCGTAGCTCAAATGGGATTAAATCATGTCGTTATTACGATGGTTGCTAGAGATGATTTAAAAGATGGCGGGGCAACTGTCATGGCAGAAACAATTAAAGCGATACGTCGCAAAAATCCATTTTGTAGTATAGAAGTATTGCCTTCGGATTTAGGTGGCGTGAAAGAGAATTTGCAAATTATAATGGACGCGAAGCCTGATATATTAAATCATAATATTGAAACCGTTCGCCGTTTAACAAAGAGAGTCCGTGCAAGAGCAACATACGAGCGGTCTCTTGAGTTTTTAAGAAGGGCGAAAGAAATGAATGCAGACATTCCAACAAAATCAAGCATAATGATCGGACTCGGAGAAACGAAAGAGGAAATTATCGAGACGATGGATGATTTGCGTGCAAATGACGTCGATATTATGACAATTGGACAATATTTACAACCGACAAAAAAACATCTACAAGTTCAAAAATACTGGCATCCTGATGAGTTCGCTGAATTAAAACAAATTGCGATGTCTAAAGGGTTTAGTCATTGTGAGTCGGGACCTCTCGTTCGCTCATCGTATCATGCTGACGAACAAGTAAAAGCTGCCAACGTAAAAGCAACGTAAACCCTGCGTGTAGAAAAGGGGGATGTAGTGTGATCAACATTCAAGGAAATCGCTATGAAATTATAGAAAATGTAAAAAATGGCTGGAATGAAGAAGCTTTTAAATCACGTTATAGCGACATTTTAAATAAATATGATTATATCGTTGGTGATTGGGGCTATAGTCAACTGCGGTTAAGAGGTTTTTTCGAGGATAGTCATCCGAAAGCTCCATATGATAAAAAAATTAGTACGCTTCCTGAATATATTTATGAATATTGTAATTTCGGATGTGCTTTTTTTGTCATAAAAAAAATGAAGTAAGTGGTACGTTTTAGCGTGTACCACTTATTTTTATTAATAAACCGGTCGTTCGCTGTCGACTTCTTCATCGTCATGAGGGGGATGAGAGACAGGGTATTGACGAGGTAAACCTTCATGCAGATTTTTATTTTCGTAAGCGAAGTTGCTCTTAGCATGTTGATCTGGACCGAAAGGAGTGGATTTTCCGAGTCTGCGGTTAATCGGTGATCCATACGGTCCTTCAGGAAAGTCTTCAGGAATGATTTCATTATGCATTTTTTCAACGGGAACGAAATCACTATACTTATTTCGTTCGCCTCGATTGCCTTTCTTATTTACCATTATTGTTCACCCTTTCTTGTCACACGACGTGTTAGTTGTAAAATACCCTGAATTGGTGAACTTCATTAAGGAAAATAAATCCTTGTGCTTCAATTTTAAACATTGATTATTTCAATTAAAAAACCCCGTAATTCGTTCGCATTTTTTTCATTTAATTGAAATGTGTCTTCGAGGTAACCAGGTGTTTGTAAATCGTCGGTTCCGATAATGGCAAAGCGACCTCCTTGCAAGTCAAATACAAGGGACTTGCCGTAAAACCGGTTTGTTTTCATAATTCCTAAGTCAAATCGTTCGTTTTGCCCCATAAAGCTGATGAAGCGAGTTTCCGTCTCTTCTAAATCATCGTATAAAAAAAAGCGTTCTTCAGACATATGTAAATTTTCTCCTTTCTGTTGGTACGTCGTTTTGAAATAGCTTATCATAGTTTATGTTGAACTGAAATCATGGCATGCCGTATGCTACAATAATGGTAATGATCGAATAAAGATAGGTGAATCGATGATGTATTTTGTTGATCGAAAACGAATCGAAGCGACATTGCAATATATGGAAACAAACCTTGAACTTTTTGAAAATACGACTTCTTGGGATACGATGATAGCCCAACGTGCATTAGAGCGGATTGCCCACGGTATCATTGAGTCGGTTATTGACGTCGGTAATGCAATGATTGATGGCTTTATAATGCGTGATCCGGGAAGTTATGAAGACATTATAGATATTTTATTAGACGAAAATGTGATCGAGGAAGCGGATGCAGAGCGGATTAAAAGCATCATTTCGTATCGCAAAGAACTTGTTCAATCGTATATATCAATTGATCATGTAGAGTTAAAGCAGCGCGTGCAAAAAAGCTTAAGTGCACTTTCTAAATTTCCTGAGCACGTCCGCCGATATTTAACAGAAGAACTAGGACCGGTCTCGGCGTTTTTACCAGATGATTCAAAAGGGGAATAAGATGAAAACGTATCGTGGATATTTAATTGATTTAGACGGAACGATGTACCGAGGTAATGCAAAAATTGATAGTGCTGTTCGCTTCGTTAATAAGTTGGCAACGTTGCGTATACCGTATTTATTTGTAACGAACAATTCGTCGCAAACACCTGAGCAAGTTGCCAATAAATTAACAAACTTCGGTGCCCCTGCTAAACCAGAACTCGTCATAACGTCAAGTCTGGCGACAGCGAGCTATATTCGTCAAAAATCGCAACAGGCGTCAATATATATGATCGGAGAAACAGGGCTTGAAACTGCGTTAAAGAATCAAAGGTTGTCGCTCGTCGATGAACGAGATGTGGACTATGTCGTCATAGGAATTGATCGCAAGCTAAGTTACGAAAAGCTTGCAAAAGCATGTTTAGCAATTCGAAGCGGTGCGACGTTTATTTCGACGAATGCCGATAAAGCGATCCCAACAGAACGCGGGCTGATTCCGGGAAATGGCGCATTAACAGCAGTTATATCAGCTTCAACCGGAGTAGAACCAACGTTTATTGGAAAACCAGAACGCATTATTATCGATCAAGCTCTTGAACGGCTTCAAGTCGATAAGCATGAAACAATAATGGTCGGAGACAATTATGAGACAGACATTCGAGCGGGTATGAATGCGGGAATTGATACAATGCTTGTTCATACTGGTGTAACGAACAAATCAGATTTACAACATATAACAAAAACACCAACATACACCGTTGACTCCTTAGACGACTGGAAGTTGCCATAAAACGAGTCTTCATGAGGAATTACAAACTAGTTGTACATCATCAAAAAAAACCGCCAACATACGAAGGCGGTTCTCATTTAAGGTTCAACATTTGCGAGTCTGTGAGCAAGGCGGCTTGAAGCCGCTGCTGCAATCGCACCGACGATATCATCTAAAAATGTATGGCAATTTCCGTTGCTATGGTCGTTTAACTTTTTCAAAATACCAGGCTTTTTCTTGTCGATATACCCATAATTCGTAAATCCAATTGAACCGTACACATTTACAATTGAAAAAGCAATGACTTCATCGACACCGTAAAGCCCTTCGTCACGTTTCACTAAATCAAGAAGGGGTTCGCTTAATAAATTTTTTTCTGCGAGACGATCGAGTTCAATTCCCGTAATAATTGCATTTTGTACTTCACGTTTTGATAGGACGCGCTCAACGTTTTCACGGCACAGCTTAAGTGTTAGGCCGGGGTGATATTGCTTTTGAAGAAAATGAACGAGTTCAGCAATGTCATCTATAGTTACACCGCGTTCCATTAACCACTTTCTTGCAGCAATTGCAACTGGATCGTGTGTCATGCTCCTCCCCCTTTTCTATATTATTATCGTAAGGATAATTACTATTATGAAGAAGGAACGAAGATCGTGCAAGGAGATTCAGTCGCCTTTTTCTTTACGTTGCTTATAACGCTATGAGAAAATATAATGTAAAAGGATTGAAAGGGGAACAAAAAAATGAAGCCTCTTGTCTATGTTACGAGAAAATTGCCAGTTGAAGCGCTTAGAAGCTTGTCTAAAATCGCGACCGTTAAAATGTGGGAAAAAGCAAATGTACCTGTACCACGTGACGTTCTACTTGAAGAAGCAAAAGACGCAACAGCGTTGCTGACGATGTTAACAGAACGTGTCGATGAAGAACTGATGAACGTTTGTGAGCAGTTGGAACTTATTGCAAATATGGCTGTAGGTTATGACAATATTCAAGTTGATTATGCACGTAAACGGAATATTATAGTTACGAATACACCTGATGTGCTAACTGATACGACCGCTGATTTAACGTTCGCATTGTTAATGGCAACCGCCAGAAAATTAATAGAAGCGTCTAATTACATAAAACACGATAAATGGACGACGTGGAGTCCTTTTCAGTTAGCAGGAAGTGATATTCATCATAAAACAATGGGAATCGTTGGAATGGGGAGAATTGGTGAAGCTGTAGCTAAACGTGCCACTGGCTTTGATATGAAGATTTTATACTATAATCGTAATCGGAAGCCATCAGCTGAGCAAAAGTACAATGCAATGCATTGCTCATTTCATGAATTGCTCAAGGAATCTGATTTTGTCATTTGCCTTGCTCCGTTAACAGAAGAGACGAAACATTTATTTAATAAAGAAGCGTTTAAACAGATGAAGCAATCAGCAATATTTATTAACGCATCACGAGGAGCTCTTGTTGACGAAGATGCTTTGTACCACGCGTTAACAACAGGTGAGATTGCAGCTGCAGGCTTGGATGTTTTTGAACATGAACCGATTCGCTCCAATCACCCGCTTGTAAATCTACATAATGTTGTTGCCTTACCTCATATTGGAAGTGCGACGCTAGAAACGCGTATGAAGATGGCTACGCTTGCTGCCGATAACATCTCATCCTACCTTAAAAATGGCGAAGTGATTACACCTGTGTAATCCTCAGACCATGCGATTTAACGTTTTGAAGTGGGCTAACGGATCGTGTGGCGTAATAAATTTGCTTAATTAACAAATTTGTCTCTTGCTACAATATCAAATCATCACTATAATGTTTCTTGAGTCCACTCTAGATAAACAGGTGTACTTCTAGGATAAACAAAGGAGTGTCACGATGAAACAACAAATCAATATTGGATTGCTTGGATTAGGAACAGTTGGAAGTGGTGTTGTCCATATTATTCAAGCTCATCAAGAGCAGTTGCAACATCAAATTGGTTGTCCAATTCAAGTGAAAAAGATTTTAGTAAAAGATTTTGAAAAGAAGCGTGATGTATCGGTTGAACGAGAAGTGTTGACCGATCGCCCTGAAGATATTATAAACAACGATGAAATTGACGTTGTTATTGAAGTGATCGGTGGAGTTGAGGAAACGAAAGAGTACATCATCACTGCACTGAATAACAAAAAGCATGTTGTAACAGCAAATAAAGACTTAATGGCGTTATACGGTGGCGAACTACTCTCAATTGCAGCCGAAAATGGCTGTGATTTGTTTTATGAAGCGAGTGTCGGGGGAGGAATTCCACTTATCCGTAGTCTCGTTGAAGGTTTGTCTTCAGATCGAATTACGAAAATGATGGGAATCATTAACGGAACGACGAATTACATTTTAACGAAGATGACGAACGAAAAAGCATCGTATGATGATGTTCTTAAAGAAGCGCAAGCACTTGGTTTTGCAGAAGCTGATCCGACTGCAGACGTAGAAGGGCTTGATTCTGCAAGGAAAATGGTCATTTTAAGTACACTTGGTTTTTCAATGCGAATCGATCTAGACGATGTTTCGGTTGAAGGGATTTCAAAAGTGGGTTTAGATGATATTGAATATGCACAGCAGTTTGGCTATACTATGAAACTAATTGGAATTGCCGAAAGCGATAACGGTCGTGTAGAAATAAGCGTACAACCGACGCTTCTTCCAAATACACATCCACTTGCTTCAGTGAACAATGAATTTAATGCCGTATACGTATATGGAGAGGCAGTCGGTGAAACGATGTTCTATGGACCGGGCGCAGGTCAATTGCCAACGGCTACAGCAGTCGTTTCCGATCTTGTGGCCGTCGTGAAAAATATGCGTCTCGGTGTGACAGGGAAAAGCGTTATATTGCCACAATATGATAAACAATTAAAAGAAAAACACGAAATTTATTCAAAATACTTTTTGCGCTTTCAAGTGAAAGATGAAGCAGGTGCGTTTTCAAAAATCTCTTCATTGTTTGCCGATCATGAGATCAGTTTAGAAAAACTTTTGCAATTGCCAGTGAATGATAATGGTAAGGCTGAAATAATTGTCGTAACACATCAAACGACGAAACAAGCGTATGAAGAAGTTGTCACGAAATTGCGTGATTTAGATGTCGTCTATGAAGTGAAAAGTAGCTATAGGGTAGAAGGGGAGTAAAACTTGTGAAGTGGAATGGACTAATCGCACACTATAAAGAATTTTTGCCAGTAACAGATAAAACACCAATGCTTACATTAAAAGAAGGAAACACACCACTCATTCATCTCGATCGATTATCAGAGGAATGGGGTGTTGACCTTTATGTAAAATATGAAGGTGCAAACCCAACCGGTTCGTTTAAAGACCGTGGTATGGTCATGGCTGTCGCAAAAGCGAAAGAAGAAGGCAGTGAGGCGATCATTTGTGCATCAACAGGGAATACATCAGCAGCTGCAGCAGCTTACGGTGCCCGTGCGGGATTGAGAACGGTAATCGTTATTCCTGATGGGAAAATTGCACTTGGCAAGCTCGCGCAAGCGATGGTGTTAGGTGCAGAAATTTTTGCCATTAAAGGCAACTTTGACCATGCGCTTAATATGGTGCGAAGCATTAGTGAGAAAGAACCGATTACGCTTGTAAACTCTGTTAATCCGTATCGGTTGGAAGGACAAAAAACAGCTGCGTTTGAAATTTGTGATGAACTTGGTGACGCACCAGATGTGTTAGCCATTCCTGTCGGAAATGCTGGGAATATTTCAGCATATTGGAAAGGTTTCAAAGAGTACAATGCGGCAAAAGGTACGAAGCTTCCACAAATGCGTGGCTTTGAAGCGGAAGGAGCTGCTGCCATCGTTCGTAATCAAGTGATTGAAGCACCTGAAACGATAGCAACAGCGATTCGAATTGGGAACCCAGCGAGCTGGAATTTAGCCGTTGACGCTGCGGAGTCATCAGACGGAAAAGTCGATGAAGTGACAGATGAACAAATTCTTGATGCGTACAGAGAGATTACACGAAAAGAAGGAATTTTTGCTGAACCGGGCTCGTGCGCCTCTCTTGCTGGTGTCAAGAAGCAGCTAGCAACAGGTGAAATTAAAAAAGGTGCAAAAATTGTCGCTGTGCTCACAGGAAATGGATTAAAGGATCCGACAACTGCAATGGAAGTTATCGACATGAAACCAACGGTCATAGAGAATGATGAACAGGCGCTCATCGATATGTTACGTAAGGGGAACGATGCATGAATAAGCTAACGATCAAAGTGCCAGGCAGTACGGCAAATTTAGGTCCTGGATTTGATTCGATTGGTTTAGCAGTCAATTTATATTTACGTGTAGAAGCCGTACGCTCTGAAAGATGGGAATTTAGTTACGAGACGCCTGGATTTGAAAGTATTCCAACGAATGAAGATAATTTAATCTATAAAGCGGCACAATTTACCGCAAAACAAAAAGGGATGACAGATGAACTGCCAGCTCATCACGTAACAGTGACGTGCGAATTACCGCTTGCAAGCGGGCTTGGTAGCAGTGCTGCTGCCATTGTGGCAGGAATAGAGCTTGCCGACCAATTGTTAGCTTTATCTTTATCGAAACAAGAAAAGGCGAGAATCGCTAGCTTGTATGAAGGGCATCCTGACAACGTCGCTGCTTCTGTTTATGGCGGTCTCGTGATTGCGACACATCATGAAGATGAGACGTTCGTCGTTGAAAGTGGTACACCTGAATTAGATATGGTTATTATGATACCGAATCAAGAATTGTTAACAAGTGAATCAAGAGATGTTTTGCCAACAACACTAACATTTCAGGCAAGCACTCGTGCATCAAGCGTAGCGAATGTTCTTGTTGCTTCTTTACTGAAAGGTGATGTACGGACTGCTGGAAAAATGATGAGAAAAGATTTGTTTCATCAACCTTATCGTGAAAAAATTGTCCCCGATTTACCTGTGATTTCAGCTTTTGGCGAGGAAAAAGGAATTGAAGGCGTTGCTTTAAGTGGAGCGGGTCCATCGATAATGTGTTACACAAACGTAGGCAAAGGGGCTGAAGCTTTACAAACATTACAAGCTGCTTTTCCAGTATATCAATGTAGACTTCTTCAACCTGCAAAAGAAGGTTCGACCGTAACAGTGGTAAACGAAACATTTTCGAAGAAGTAAAACGAAGAAAAGAACCCCGTGCTTTTCAAGTAGCACGGGGTTGTTGTATTAAAATACTTGTTCGAGTTCTTTGACGCCAGGAACTTCTTCAAGTAATGCGCGTTCGATACCAGCTTTTAACGTAATCGTCGAGCTTGGGCAGCTTCCGCATGCACCCATAAGACGAACTTTTACAATTCCATCTTCAACGTCTACAAGTTCAACGTCTCCGCCATCACGGAGTAAAAATGGACGAAGTTTATCTAAAACTTCTTGTACTTGTTCATGCATTTTTTAAAACCCCTTTCAACATAATCAATATGACTAATGCACCTCATCATCAAGATGAAGAGTATCTTTTTCTATTATCCTTATTATAATCGTGTTACGTCAAAAAATCTATCTTTTACATTTGGGATGGACCATTTTATTAAAACGAAATCTTAACCGTAGTTTCGCTTGTAAAGCCAAAGAACCCCGGACTTTAAAAGTCTTGCCACTCTTCCCGTAAGCGCGGTTGAACCCATGACACCAAATCCATGTTTCGGGCCAAGAGAGCCGAGAACCCCTTTTAGCTTAATCGGTGGAAGTGGTGTTAACTCTTCTCCGTTCCAACGTTTTAGCATAACTGTTACAATTTGTTCCGCTTGTTCCTCTGCAAGCTGTGCACTAGGAGCATGCGGCAAGCTAGCGCAGTCACCGACAACATAAACATTTGGGTGACTAGGAATGTAATGATGTGCTGTTAAAATAATCCGGTTATTTTGATCTTTTTCGACTGGTAAATCACGTACAAGTTTGTGTGGCTGGATACCGGCTGTCCAAACGACAGCATCAAAATCAATCGGCTCGTCATTATTGTATAGTTTAAATTCTTCAACTTTTGTAATGTTTGATTCATTTATGACTTCAACGTCGTTATCAATGAACCAATTTTCAACGTATCGGCTTAACCGTTCAGGGAAGTCAGACAAAATTGTTTTACCGCGATCATATAATTTAATCTTTAAGTCTGGTCGGCTTTCGCGAAGCTCACTCGCGATTTCAACTCCGCTTAATCCAGCACCGACCACTGCGACGACACCATTTGGTGGTAAATTGCTTAAAGTTTGGGATGTTTGCCGCGCATCGTCAATCGATTGAATACTTAACGTATATTCTCCAGCTCCTGGAACACCGTGGTATTTATCTTCACTTCCTAGTCCAATCACTAGTTCATCATAAGGAATAGGTTCTTCCTCGTCACGTAATTTTATCACTTGTTCGTTAAGATCGATCGCCGTCACTTCACCAAAATGGAACTTAAGCTTGGGGTGCTCTGGAAAAGGCACACGAACGTCCGTATCAGAAACTGTTCCGGCAGCAAGTGCATAATATTCCGTTTTTAAACAATGGAAAGGTTCACGATCGATTAATAATATTTCAAGTTCTGTCGGAATGTGTGAGGCTAACAAACGCTGAATAATTCGAACTCCGCCATAGCCCCCACCAAGTAGTACAAGTCTTTTCATGAAAAGTCTCCTTTTAGAGGATGATCACGAATGAATCGTAAATAAAAACACGCTCACTAGTATATCTTGTCCGTTTAAAGTATAACGAACTCTTATTATGTTTACAACAAACTAAGTGGTATGGAATCATTGACTGTTCACATTAGAAAAGTTATGATTTGAAAATGGGAAGGCAAAGGTGAGGAATGAATGAATCCGATCATTGAATTTTGTATTACAAATTTAGCAAGCGGCTCTCAAAGAGCGTTAGAAATGTTAGAAAAAGATCCGAACTTAGATGTCATTGAATATGGGTGTTTAAGCAATTGCGAACTTTGCTACGATAACCTTTACGCTCTTGTGAATGGAGAAGTCGTTACAGGTGAGACACCCGAAGAACTCGTCGATAACGTGTATCAATTTTTAGAAGAAAATCCAATGTTTTAATCACTCGATGAGTTGAGTCGTTGCCTGCTTATTATGTATACTATTACTATAGAGAGATGAGATTCGTTAAGAAAGGAGCGATATGAATGATAGTCACACTTACTGACTCTGCAGCTAGTCGCATTAAAGAAATGATGGCAGAACAAAATAAAGAAAATGCGTTTTTACGTGTTGGTATAAAAGGTGGCGGTTGCACAGGCTTATCATACGGCATGGGATTCGATGAGAATGTGCAAGCGGATGATGAACAATTTGAAACACACGGAATTAAAGTGATTGTTGATTCAGAAAGTGCCCCCGCTCTAAAAGGAACAAAAATAGATTTTAAACAGAATATGATGGGCGGCGGGTTTACGATTGACAATCCAAACGCCATTGCTTCATGCGGATGTGGTTCTTCATTCCGTACGGCGACGAATGCGGGAACACCAAGTACAGATTGCTAAAACGTGATTCTTTGGATTAAATACTTCTCAGTCGTTTTTAAAACATAACGACTGAGAAGTTTTTTATGTGTATCGTTTTAGCAATTTAAGATTCGTAAACTTTAGGAGTTGATACGTCATGAGTCATCAGTTTGACGAAGTGATGAGACAGCCTTCAAGACGACGTCGCTTATGGATGGCGTTAATGATGGGTTCGTTGGCATCATTTGGTCCGTTTACGATTGATATGTATTTACCAGCATTTCCAATGTTAGCGAATGATTTATATACATCGACATCTCTTGTTCAACTAAGTTTAACGGCTTGCTTACTCGGTCTTGCCCTTGGTCAATTATTTATAGGCCCGTTTAGTGATATCTATGGTAGACGGAAACCATTGTTAGTCGGACTCGTAATTTATAGCATTGTGTCTATCATGTGTGCATTTGTTCCGTCTATTTGGGCGTTTGTAGCGCTTCGGTTTTTTCAAGGGATCGCTGGATCTGCAGGAATTGTAATTTCTCGTGCGATCGTACGCGATCTTTACACTGGCTCTGAGATGACAAAGTTTTTTTCTTTATTGATGTTAGTGAATGGTACTGCTCCGATCCTTGCACCGATAGCGGGGGGTCAGTTACTTCGATTTACTTCATGGCACGGGGTATTCTTAGTCCTTAGTATTTTTGGCTTTATCATGTTTGTTACCGTTGCGATTGGATTGCAGGAAACTTTGCCTATTGAACGCCGTTCCACTGGTGGTATTACGGGTACCATCTCTACATTCGGTAAGTTGATTCGCACTCGCACATTTATCGGTTATACATTAGCCCAAGGGTTAGTTTTTGCCGCTATGTTTGCATATATTTCGGGTTCCCCGTTTGTTTTACAAAGTATTTACGGTCTATCGCCACAAGGGTTTAGTTTGTTCTTTGCAATAAATGGTATTGGGATTATCATAGCTACCCAAATAACAGGTAGACTGTCAGGTAGGATTCCCGAAAGTAAGATGCTCAAGTTTGGATTAGGGCTTGCAAGTGTTAGCAGTCTTAGTTTATTTGCCATGATTTTAATTGGCGCAGGACTTATTGCTATTTTAATTCCATTATTTTTTGTCGTATCGAGTGTAGGGGTTGTCAGTACAACGTGCTTTTCACTTGCAATGCAAAATCAAGAACGTTCTGCAGGCAGTGCATCGGCATTATTAGGATTGATGTCTTTTATTGCTGGCGCTACAGTAGCACCTTTCGTCGGAATCGCTGGAGAACATACACCGGTTCCAATGGGGATTGCAATTGCAGTTTGTAACGTAGCTGCTGTGCTCTGTTATGTCTTTCTTGTACATCGTCCAAAACAAATGGGGCATGAACTGACAGTGTAAAGTATATATTTTCTTAAGAATGTTCGATTTCTGCTTGAAAAAGCATAATAAAAAGCATAATATTGATAGTGGATGAATTGTGAAGATTTTTCAACATATTTCGCTTAAAGTTCGTGTTCAAAAAGGAGCGGAAACAGATTCAAGCACAAGACTACCGTATAAAGATACATTTTTGCTGTCTTGCACCTTTTTGAACATCCGCTAAAAAGGCTTGAATAACTCGTGAAGGTGGATGTGATCGGATTGAATAAACCTAAGATTGTAATACTCGGTGCTGGCTATGGTGGGATTATGACAGCAGTTCGGCTGCAAAAACAAATGGGTGGAAACGAGGCAGAAGTTATACTCGTAAATAAGCACAACTATCATTATCAAACGACATGGTTGCATGAACCTGCAGCTGGAACGTTGCATCATGATCGGACAAGAATTTTAATTAAAGATGTGATAAATGAAAATAAAATTACGTTCGTTCAAGATACGGTTGTTGAAATTAAACATGAAGAGCAAAAGGTCATTCTCGAAAATGGAGAATTAGCATATGACTATCTTGTCGTGGCACTCGGATTTGAACCTGAAACATTTGGAATTGAAGGATTAAGAGAAAATGCATTTAGCATTCGCAGTGTCGATTCTGTAAGAAAAATTCGTGAGCACATTGAATATGAATTTGCAAGCTATAATAATGATGTTGAGAAAAAGCCTGAACGCCTTACGATCATCGTTGGTGGGGCAGGATTTACTGGTATTGAATTTGTAGGTGAACTTGCCGATCGAGTACCAGAGTTATGTAAAGAATTCGATATTGATCCGAAAGAAGTTCGCGTCATTAACGTAGAAGCAGCGCCAACAGTATTGCCAGGTTTTGATCCTGAGCTCGTTGAATACGCACAAAATTTGCTAGAGCGAAAAGGGATCGAATTTAAAATTGGTACGATGATTAAAAAGTGTACGGAAGAAGGCGTTATCTTATCAAAAGATGATGTTGAAGAAGAAATTAAATCGAATACTGTCGTTTGGACAGGTGGAGTTCGAGGGAACTCGATTGTTGAAAACTCAGGATTTGAAACGATGCGTGGTCGAATTAAAGTAGAAAAAGATCTGCGGGCACCTGGATTTGAGAATGTATTTGTTGTCGGTGACTGTGCGCTTCTCATTAACGAAGAAAACGACCGACCATATCCACCAACAGCTCAAATAGCAATTCAACAAGCGTACACGTGTACAAATAACTTATTAAAACTTGTTCGAGGCAACGAAGAACTAGAAACATTTAAACCCGAAATTAAAGGGACGGTTGCATCGCTCGGGGAAGGGGAAGCGATTGGAACGGTTGGAACTAAAAAATTATATGGAAGTACAGCATCCATGATGAAAAAATTGATTGACAACCGTTATTTGTTTTTACTAGGTGGACCTCGCCTTGTCCTTAAAAAAGGTAAATTGAAACTGTTTTAATTTTCAAAGGAAAGGGAGCCTATTCGGGCTCTCTTTTTTTGATCCATACTTGTGGAAAGCCAGTGCAATGGCACGAGATGATTGAAGACGAGTAAAAACCGTTAGTGAATATCCGTTACTTCGGTCGGTCGTGGGTTCGTCGTATATGCGATTTTGTTCGTTTCGTAATTTGTTGCAAAGTCGTGTCTTTTATTGACGGTATATAAGGCTTCGAGTAAACTAAAAAAGGACATGGGGGTGAACGTGTGCAACTACCACAACTGTTTATATCAATGTTATTGTTTATCATATTATTTTTTGGGATTGGATTTATTTTAAATATGCTTTTACGTTCCACATGGGTTATGGCTATTGTGTATCCGCTCGTTGTCATCATGATTGTAGATGAAGTCAAATTTTTTGACTATTTTTTAAAACCAGGAATGGCTTTCCCCGCTTTGGTTGATCGATTAACAGGATTAGCTTTTGCTGACATATTAATTTTAGTAAGCGGGTTTGTCGGAACGATTGTCGCTGGTATTGCGATACGAATGTTGCGGGTGCGCGGATATCAAATGTTCTAACACCTGCCTATTGAGAAGTGCTTGCATCCTTCGTTGTTTGCTTCATTCGTTCTCTTATGAATGTTTTGTTCCATCCATAGTCTTCCGAAGTGAAAGGATGTACTAGCGCAGAATTAAAGTACGCCGCCTAAAAGCCTCACGTCCTGTGAGAACGGTGGCACTTGCATATCGTGTCGTGTGCTTCGCAGGACTCCAACACAGATCCGTCGAGTACGTCGAAACCATAATATAAAGGAAACTTGCTAATTGGCAAGCCTTTTAAGGCGCAGACAGAGGCCTAGCTGCGCTTATACTAGGGACTTAAAATTTGCAACTACGTCGAGCTTCTTCTAGTTGCAAATGTAGAATAATACATCTTCGAATCATCTATTGGGTGTCTCGAACGTTGCGTACAAAGTTGCATTCCGATAAACTTCGCACCTAGTCTGTTAAAATATTTTCAATTAGGCGGATTAAGTTAGCGCAATTGTTGTAAAACACTCGCTTATGGCGTTACTTAACCCGCTTGTTCTCTAACGTTCAGAAATGCACTAATGCAAATCTTTAGAATTATCAAATGTTAGTCAACATGGACGTAACGTACTTAGTCTGCGTACTATAAACTTCGTTCTTAATAGTGAGTATACTGAAAAATAAAGCTGGATTGAATCCAGTATTTGGACTGAAGCTTTTTTTGTTCTTTGAACAAAGAAAGCTTTTTTTATGTGTATAAAACCTTCCATGCATAATTTTTCGCAAGACTGGAAATGCTTGCAGATGGGAGGAGTGTGAATGCAAGAGATGAGAATAGCGAAGACGATGATTCGTCGAAGTATCATGACGATGCTTTTCGTAATCGCATTGTTATCGACGTATACATCAATAACAGGCGTTCAAGCGAAAGAGCTGTCGAATTGGTTACGTGAACAAGAGATTGGTTCTGTCGGTGGCTTTATTAGTTTGAAAACGTTTTTTGAAGAATCGGTTGTTGCTTCATCTTTGCCTTCCTTACCTAGTAATCAAGTAGAACAACATTCACTAGAGGAAGCGATCGATTGGTCACAATACCCAGCACAAAAAGTTGTTGCGACAGGTTATACTGCTGGGAAAGAATCGACAGGAAAATCACCTGGTGATCCAGCGTATGGGATTACATACTCAGGTGTAAAAGTGAAGCGGGATTTATATTCGACTATTGCAGCAGATCCGAACGTATTTCCTATCGGCACTGTGCTATTTATACCTGGTTACGGCTACGGAGTTGTAGCAGATACTGGTTCAGCCATTAAAGGTGCAAAAATTGATTTGTATTTTGAAACCGTTCAAGATGTGTACGAGCAATGGGGAAAGCGTGAAGTTACCGTTTATACTGTTGAACGAGGAGATGGAAGCTTAACAGAAGAAGTCCTTCAGCAGTTGAATGAAGATGAAGCAATGCAAGTATTTCGTCAACAATATATAGAAAGTTAAAACCCAATGAGGAAATCATTGGGTTTTTTACTCATTGTTTTACGGCGGTTAAGGTTAAGCAGCAGTTTGTTTGGAAAGGTTTCCTGAACGGTGAAGCGCATGATAAATTCGTGGAGCCATCATTGCAGTTAAAGCTGTTAATATAATGTCTTTTGGCAAAGGGGGTAGCATCCAAAGCCATGCCAATGCGTACGTGAAACCTTCGGGTGCATCAGCCCACAACTTATAAGCGAAATACATATAGTTTGTTCCAACGATATAGTTAATGACGAGTCCGATGAAGCAAGCTGTTAAAAAGCGTGTGAATGAAGGTTTTTTGACGCTTTCAATGATTTTTCCAACAACGTATGTAACGAGCAGATAAGATAAAATAAATCCAAATGTCGGTTTAATTAAAATAACGGGTCCACCTGTGAATTGGGCAAAGACGGGCGCACCGACTAAACCAATTAAAATATAAAGAAGCATTGATAAAGTTCCGAGTCGACTTCCGAGGATAGCCCCTGCCATAATTGCAAAAAACGTTTGTAGCGTAATCGGTACACCACCGATGACGAGAAATTGGGCAATATTCGCTCCGATGCCCATTAGCGCCGCAAACAGTGCCATAAACGTTAAATCAATTGCACGAAATTTCTTTTTTGTCATCTTTATAAACTCCTTTTTACTAAGCTTATTGAAAGCATAATAAAAAGCTCAGTAAATGTCAACTTAATTTTTAATTTGGTTGACATTAGGTAATCGTAGTTGATTTTAACGTGAAAGCTGTAAGTGCTTTTCTATCGATTTCATAACCGATACCAGCATTAGTTGGCACACTAATAAATCCATCATTCATCGTTACTTCAGGTACAATAATGTCACGATCCCAATAACGAGAAGAGGCAGATGTATCGCCTGGAAGTGTGAAGTTATCTAAACTTGAAATCGCAATGTTATGTGCTCTTCCAATTCCTGAGTCAAGCATGCCTCCACACCAGACAGGGATGTTTTTTGCTTTACAAAGGTCGTGAATTTGTTTTGAAGCAGTCAATCCACCAACTTTAGCGACTTTAATCGCGATCATTTGACAACTTTTCAGTTGAATCGCTTGGAATGCATCGTGATAAGAATTAATACTTTCGTCAAGACAAATCGGTGTTTTTAACTGTTTCTGCAGTTGAGCATGCTCGACAAAATCATTCGCTGCAAGTGGCTGTTCAATCATGAGTAAATTGTAGTGATCCAGTCGTTTTAATAAGTCAATGTCATGAAGAGTATAATCAGAATTTGCATCAACCATCAGTGCCAGTGACGGAAAATGTTTTCGAATCGGTGAGAGAATAGCATTTTCCATTCCTCGTTTGATTTTCACTTTAATCCGCTTATAGCCTTGCTCAATATACTGTTCGATTGTGTTGAGCAAGGTTAATTCGTTTTCCTGAATTCCAATTGCCGCACCGACTTCGATTTTGTACTTATTACCTCCAAGTAGTTTACTAAGTGGCTGATTTTTTCGTTTTGCATAGACATCCCAAATGGCTCCTTCAATGGACGCCTTTGCCATATTGTTACGTTTAATATTCTGAAATAGCATCTGTACATCATTTGGATGCTCGATTCGTTTGTTCAAAACGAGTGGGACTAAAAAGTCGTTTAGCATATGCCATGCTGTTTGAATCGTTTCTTCTGTATACCAAGGTGAAGCGAATGCAGAGCATTCTCCCCAACCAATGACACCGTCCTTATCCTTCATTTCAACGATGATCAACTCACGATTTTTTGTTGTACTAGCGCTTGTAACGAACGGTGTTTTTAATTCCATTTCGATATGGTGTAGGCTGACACTTTCAATGTGCATCAACGATTCCTTCCTTCATCGATGAGGTGAATAAGTTCGCGACGTAACAGTTTGTTCGCTCCATTTCTCGGCAATTTATGAGCAAAATAAATGCGTTTCGGAAGTTTGTAGCGAGCTAATTTTTCTTTGCAGAAGTTAAGCAACTGTTGCTCTGTCACTTCCGATGTAGTTACGACAAATGCAATTGGAACTTGTCCCCACGTTTTGTCACTTATCCTGGTCACTCCAGCATCAACGACTTTAGGGTGTGAAAGAAGAGTAGCTTCAATTTCTGCTGGATAGACGTTTTCTCCACCGGAAATAATGAGGTCACTTCTTCGGTCGATGACGTAAAGAAAGCCGTCTTCATCGAGGTAACCGAGGTCGCCTGTATACAACCAGCCATTTTTGATTGTTTTTTTCGTTTCTTCGTTGCGATGCAAGTACCCTTTTGTTACAGTTGGCCCTCTGACAATAATTTCACCAACTTCGTTTGGAGGTGTTAATACGCCATTGTTTTCTATTTTGATATTAGAATGAAACAAAGGTTTTCCTGCTGAACCAATTTTTTTCAGCATATATTCCGATGATAACGTCACAATTTGTGAGGCCGTTTCTGTCATGCCGTACGTTTGATAAACGGGAATTTTTCGTTCTGTACATTTTTCGAGCAAGGGGAGAGGAGCAGGTCCGCCTCCAAGTAACATGCAGCGAAAGCTCTTTGGATAGTTGTTCGTCTGCCTTTGAAGAATTTGCGATAGCATCGCACTTACGACGGAGACAATTGTAACACTGTCATTTACGATCGCTTCGTTTACTTTTTCAGGTTGAAACCGTTTTTGGATGACGATCGGAATACCGTATATCACACTTCGTATGACGATCGATAATCCACTCATATGAAACATTGGAACGGCGCAAAGCCATTTATCATTTTCATGTAATCCGAGATTTAAACTAGAGCCAATCGCACTCCACCAATGGTTCCCGTACGTTAAAATGACACCTTTCGGCGAACCTGTCGTTCCTGACGTATACATTATAGTATGGTGCTCGTCTAAGTGAATCTCTGTACGAATAGTTGTTTCTAATTCATCCATACTAGCGACATCTTGGAAACGTAGTGCTCTTGTTTTTAACTTGTCACAAGCTTCGAGTGCATTGTTAGCGAATGAATCATCATAGATTAGTACTTTTGGATTAGAATCATGTAATTGATAGTGGAGTTCTGAAGCGGTTAAGCGACTGTTAAGCGGAACGATGGTCGCTCCTAAATATTCCAAAGCGTGAATAATTTCAACGGTATGTATCCCGTTCTCAAGTAAAAAAGCAACTGAATCTCCACTTTTGATTTGAAAAGAAGCTAGTTTTCGTGCGAGCGAGGTTGCACGTAGATGTAATTGGAAAAATGAAATGTGTTCACCTTCAAATTCGATAGCAATCCGATCCGGAGTGAGATTTGCGCGTTTGTAAAGCCAATTTGGCATACGTTCATGCATGTAAAAGTCCTCCATTCAAATAAATCAGCTTGATGACAACGCATCAAGCTGATATCGTAACATTTGATTAAGGGAAACGTGGAAATTGATCGAAGTCTGGTTTTCTTTTTTCTTTGAATGCGTCGCGTCCTTCTTTTGCTTCTTCCGTTGTGTAGTAAAGCAGTGTCGCATCTCCCCCAAGCTGTTGAAGACCCGCTAAACCATCTGTATCTGCATTGAAAGAAGCTTTTAAGAAGCGTAATGCTGTCGGGCTTTTTTCAAGCATTTCATTACACCATTGAACCGTTTCTTCTTCTAGCTTTTCTAATGGCACTACTGTATTTACTAATCCCATGTCAAGTGCTTGCTGTGCATCGTATTGACGGCATAAATACCAAATTTCACGTGCTTTTTTATGCCCGATAATGCGTGCTAAGTAACCAGCACCGTAGCCCGCGTCGAAACTTCCAACCTTTGGACCTGTTTGTCCAAAAATGGCATTATCAGCTGCGATCGTTAAATCACAGACGATATGAAGGACATGACCACCACCGATCGCATAGCCAGCAACCATCGCAACAACTGGTTTTGGTATAACACGGATTAAACGTTGCAAGTCGAGTACGTTCAAGCGTGGGATTTGGTCTTCACCGACATAACCTCCATGACCGCGAACCGTTTGGTCTCCACCGGAGCAAAATGCTTTGTCTCCAGCACCAGTTAAAATGATAACACCAATGCTTGAATCGTCGCGTGCAAAGGCAAAAGCATCGATCAGTTCCATTACCGTTTTTGGACGGAATGCGTTATGTACTTCTGGACGGTTAATTGTTATTTTCGCAATTGCACCGTGTGTTTCATAAATAATATCTTCATAATCTCTTGTTTTTTCCCATTGTACAGCCATTAAAATAGCTCCTCCTTAAATTGATGTAAAAAATCTAATACTAGTTTACTGAATCGGTCTTTTTTTTCAAAATGAACGGTATGTCCAGCATCGTCAACGATCGCAAGTTTGGCTCGCTTCACTTGTTCGTTTATCTGTTTCGCAATGGATACATATTTCGTATCTAGCGCTCCTGTAATAAGTAAAATAGGCATCGAGAGTGTCGGGAGGCATGTCCATAACGACGGTTGTGCGCCTGTTCCCATCCCACGTAAACTGTTGGCTAGTCCGCGAATGCTGTTTTGTAAACGAAGTGAACGAAGTCTTGCTTTCTCTTCTAATCTTACTCTTTTTTGTGTTTGAAATAAAGGAATGTTCTCCCAATGATGAATAAACGCTTCGATCCCAGCTTGCTCGATAAAATTTGCAAGTTTTGCATCAGATTCGACTCTTTCCCTTCGTTCACGGTCTGTCTTTAAGCCGGGTGAGCTACTTTCTAACATTAACGATTGAATACGTGCTGGATAACGGCATGCAAGCATTAGTGCAAGTCTTCCACCCATTGAATAGCCAAGTAGATGGCATTTTTCGACATTTAATTGATTTAACAATTCAACGAGGTCATCTGCAGCATTTTCAATCGAATACCGTTCTGGATGAGTCGGAGCATCTGTCTGACCGTGCCCCATTAAATCAACTGAGATCGTCATGTAATCAGTCGAGAACTTTGGTATAAACGGATCCCAAGTTGCGAGGGAACCTGTAAATCCGTGTAATAAAAGAAGTGGTGGTCCAGAACCTACAATGTTTACGTTATATTCTAATGAATTGATTTTGTAGATCATCTTCATTATCCTTACATGAAATTCGTGAGAATTTCTTTTTCAACTTTACTCCATATATCACGATGGATGTTAACATTTTCTTGCCGTTCTGTAACGACTTCAATGACGTGTAAGCCAGTTTCATTAACGCTGTTTTTATACACATTTCGAAATTCGTCCCAATTTCTTACACGCTTGAAAATTCCACCGTACATTTCGACGGCATGATGAAAGTCAAGCCCGATTGGGGTGCCAAACAATTGCTCAAAATAGGGAAGTTTAGATTCTGCTTGTGGCAAAAATGAAAAAATCCCGCCACCATCATTGTTTACGACGACAATCGTTAGATTTAAATTGTATAGTTTTGCCGCTAGCAATCCATTTAAGTCATGAAAAAACGATAAATCTCCGATTACGAGAACGCTACTTTTGAAATGAGTGCTTGCACCTAAAGCAGTTGAAACGATACCGTCAATCCCATTTGCGCCACGGTTTCCCATCGTGACGAGCTGTTTTTCACTTGTAAATAAAAACGTATCCAAATCACGGATCGGCATGCTGTTGCCGACGAATAATAGTGCATTGTCTGGAAGCATAGACACAGCTTCTAGCATAAGTTGACCTTCATTAAGAGTAGAGCGTTTAATCGAACGGAGAATAACATTTTTTGTAAGTGAGTTTACTTCTTGCCACACGCGCAACCATGCTTCATTTTCTTGTTTGTTCTGTAATTGAATAATGTCACCCATTTTCTCACAGAATGTTGATGGCTTTACATAAACCATATAATCTGCTGATAGAGTCGGGTCCCGCCAGCCTGTCCCTTCATCAACGATAATTTGCTGGCAATGAGGGTTATTTTGTATAAAAAGCAATAGCGGTTTAGAAACAGGCATTGCTCCGAAACGGATAATGAGTTCGGGCTTGTATTTTTCGACGAACTGTTTAACGCGTAAAAAAGCATCATAACTATCAATGATGAGAGCTTTATCGTGTGTTCCGGTGCGTAGCTGTGAAAGCGGATCTGTTAGAACGGGAAAACGTAGCTTTTCTGCTAATGCAATGATGTCAGCTTGATCTTCTAAGTTATCCGATGGTCCACATACGATAAGCCCTTTTGAAGAACGAGATATTTTTTTTCCGAGCTGCTCCAATTGCGTTTCTGAAACATGACGATCACCAGTTACGACGGTCGTAAATGGTGATCCGTCAGTACGACTGCTTTCCCAAAGGGACGGTAATGAAAGATTGGGAAGGAGTGGTTCACGAAATGGAAAGTTCACATGTACCGGTCCCGCAGGTGCATCGGTTGCATTCGCAACTGCCCGAGAGGCACAAATTCGTGAATAATGAAGCATATCCTCTGTTTCTTCAGGTAACGCCATGTCGACAAACCATTTCGGGTATGTGCTAAATAAGCGGACTTGGTCGATCGTTTGTGGTGCACCGCTATCCCGTAATTCGTGGGGACGATCAGCGGTGAGCACGATAAGGGGTACTCTTGCTAGTTTAGCTTCAACAACAGCAGGATAGTAATTAGCAGCGGCTGTTCCAGATGTACAAAGGATGGCAACAGGTTCATTCTTCGCTTTAGCTAAGCCTAATGCAAAAAAAGCTGCCGAACGTTCATCAACGTGTAACCAAGTTGAAATGGATGAATGTTCCGCGAGCAAAAGTGCTAGCGGCGTCGAGCGAGAACCCGGGCTAATGACAGCATGTCGGGTTCCTGAACGGACAAGTTCATCGACGAACGCGGCAGTATATTTCGTAAGTGTATGTTGTTCAGTCATGTTTTTCTTCTCCTAATGCAGATAACATCGGTTTAAATTTAATCAATGTTTCCTCATATTCACTCATCGGATCTGAGTCAGCGACGAGACCAACGCCTGCAAATAATGACGCTTCATTTCCTTGCAATAAAGCTGAACGAATGGCAGCGGCGAACTCACCATTACCTTGATAATCTAACCAGCCAATTGGTGCTGCATACCAACCACGATCTAATTCTTCAATATGACGAATTTTTTCAACTCCTACGTTTTTTGGGTAACCTCCAAGTGCGGGTGTCGGGTGCATTGCCTCAATAATAGATAATAAGGAATGATGAGTAGCTCTTGCAGATATAGGTGTAAACAAATGTTGAATGTGTCGAGACTTGAAAAGAGTAGGTCCATCCGGGACTTCTACATCTTGACACATATGTTGTGCAACTTCTGTAATCATATCGACGACGAGCTGATGTTCATAACGGTTTTTATGATCATGGAGAAGGTAATTGCCTAATTGTTCGTCTTCTTCGTTTGTTTCTCCACGTTTCATAGAACCTGCAAGACATGTAAATAAAATGTGATCGTACTCTCTTTTTGCAAGACGTTCTGGTGTTGCACCGATGAAACAGTCACCCCCATTTTCAAAAGCAAATACGAAGCTAGATGTCTGTTCGTCAAGCAGTCGTTGTAGTGTCATTTCTGGTGAAAATGGGGTATTTGAAAATAAACGTAATTCTCTCGCGAGAACGACTTTTTTTAGTTTATGCTTTTTTATTTCCTCGGTTGTTTTTTCAACGGTTTTTATCCAAGACTGTGGATTGATTTCTTCTTTTATAAAAGATGAACATTTCATTTCTTCCCTCGCCGTTTTTGGATGAAAAAGGGATTTACGCTCTCTTTCTGATTTTTCAGCGATTTCGCTCGGGTTATCTGTTTCACTTAAAAGAAAATTTGTCGTTAACGAAGCAGTACCTTTATAGATCGTTAACATATATTTAGGAAGGATTAATTTTGCATCAGGAAAAGATCTCCACAACTCCGTTTTTTCTTTTAATGGATCAAAACTAAATCCCCCTAAAATTGTAGGACCAGTCGCTGGAATCGATTCGTCTGAAACGATAATGGCGCCCTTTGTTAAATTTTTCCATTCACTATTTAATTCAGAAAAACGGTTTATTCCGCTAGCTTCGAGCGATACTTCTGAACTAATTCCGATTAAAATTAATTCTCGTTTTGGATCAGCCCAGAACGTTCGTGTATCGATTTTATTGTTGCAAACGGAGAAAAAAGCAAGGGCATCTTCGTTTGCAACTTTTGATGCCATGCTTACTATAATCGGACGGTTCAATTGTCTTGCTTTTTGAACGCCTTCAACTAACTTTTCATAAAGTAGTTTTGGCTTTTTTATCGTAATCACAGCAGATTCCTCCTGTAATTGAATCTATTCAAAGATACACCTTAAGCCCGTTTAATGTCAACAAACTAGCTAAGTCTTACCCACCATTTAACATTGACAGGTGTTGGCTGTTCTTCTAAACTTAAACTAGTATTTACCTTTATTAAGAAGAGTTAAAATTATCGCTATAAAGGTAGAGCCTTAGTCATTCATCCAAAAAAGTGATTCTGGATGTCATGCTTGGAGACGTATTTGATGAAGGGGAGAGAAGGCGATGTCAGCTATTATTGAACGTCAAGAAGACGTGAAGCAACCTTCAGGCTGGCAAGTATGGTGGCGCTTGTTACGTCCGCATACGTTAACTGCAGCGTTTATTCCTGTATTTATCGGAACAATGCTTGCACTATTGTATGGAGAGTTTCACATGCTTCTTTTTCTAGCGATGTTATTTGCTTCCTTATTAATCCAAACAGCTACGAATATGTTTAACGAATATTATGATTATAAACGCGGGCTCGATACGAAAGACTCCGTAGGGATCGGCGGTGCAATTGTAAGAGATGGTGTTGAACCAGCCGTTGTTTTACGACTCGGTCTTATTTTATTTGCGATTGCTCTATTGCTCGGAGTCTACATTTCAGCGACAACAAGTTGGTGGATTGCTGTTATAGGTGCGATTTCAATGGCAGCGGGCTATTTCTATACAGGGGGTCCTTACCCGATTGCATATACTCCTTTCGGTGAAATCGTTTCTGGGTTCTTCATGGGTCTTGTCATTATTCTTATTTCGTTCTTTATTCAAACGGGAACCGTTACGACCGAAAGCGTGTTAATCTCAATCCCAATTTCGATTTTGTGTGGTGCAATTTTAACATCGAACAACATTCGTGATCGTGAAGGTGATGAGAAAAGTGGACGAAGAACGCTTGCGATTCTTTTAGGACACGAAAACTCGATTAAATTTTTAGCTGCGATGTTTGCCGTTTCATATTTATGGATTGTCGGAATGGTGATTACAGGCTATGGTACATTGTGGTTGCTTCTCGTCTTTTTAAGTGTACCGAAAGCGATCCTAGCAACTAAGAGTTTTGTTGGAAAGACGCGTCCAGTTGAAATGATGCCAGCGATGAAAGCAACAGCTCAAATGCATACGATTTTTGGCTTTCTTGTCTCGATCGGTTTATTAATTGAATATATTTTCTGAGAAAAACGGTGGCTAGTGCTATCGTTTTTTCTGTTTCGTGTCTATTTTTTTCGAAACTCAGTGTAGTACGTTTAAGGCGAAATGAAGTGCTATAAAAGGAATTTTCATACTCATGTCAAAAGTATAATATAGACTAAGAAAAAATGAAGAGGTGAATAAAATGGAAATAACTGATTTATCTGCAACTGAACTATGTAATCAAATTCAAATGAAACAACTATCTCCAGTGGAAGTGATGAATGCTTACTTAGAACGGATTGAACAAGAAAATAAAAAATGGAATGCATACGTTACGATGAATGATCAGGCGTTAGATGAAGCTAAAAAAGCGGAAGACGTGTTAATGAAAGGTGAAAGTGTTGGTGCTCTTCACGGGATACCTATTGCGATAAAAGATTTAACCCCAACAGAAGGAATTGTGACAACTTATGGTTCACCTGTTTTTAAAGATTTTGTACCTAATTATGAACCAACGTTTTTAAAAAGAGTGAAATCAGCCGGAGCGATCGTAATAGGCAAAACGAATACACCAGAATTTGGTCACAAAGGGACGACAGATAATCCGCTCTTTGGGACGACAAAAAACCCTTGGGATGAGACATTAACTCCGGGGGGTTCAAGTGGCGGCTCGGCAGCAGCAGTTGCTGGAAAGCTCGCTCCATTCGCTGAAGGTAGTGATGGAGGAGGTTCTATTCGTATTCCTGCATCGTTAACTGGGACTTTTGGTTTTAAGCCGACTTTTGGTGTTGTACCACATG
This sequence comes from Pueribacillus sp. YX66, assembly GCF_041725775.1. NCBI lineage: Bacteria > Bacillati > Bacillota > Bacilli > Caryophanales > Bacillaceae > Pueribacillus > Pueribacillus sp. YX66. The sequence continues at coordinate 160,486 of NZ_JBEUEL010000001.1, forward strand.
ATGGTAATCTGAAAAATGTCTTCGGTTCTCAGCATCCTTACTTACATAATGGCCCAATGACGAGAACAGTAGAAGATGCTGTTTTGTTATTTTCGGTCATGCGAGGGTATGCAGAGGACGACCCTGATTCAGCGCCGATAACGGAAAAACATGAAATAAAAGCGTTGAAAGATATTAAAATTGCATACACTCCTAATTTCGGTTTATTCGAAATCTCTCATGACGTTTTATCAGTCATTCAAAAAGCTTGTAAAAATTTTACTGACCTCGGATGTCAAGTTGAAGAAGTGAACATTGATTTAGGTTTAAGCAAACGCGATTTATTACGAACGTTTTCGGGCCTCTGGTGTGTTAGCTATGCGACAAACTATGGTGACCTTTACGATGCACAGCCAGAAAGCTTTTCAGATAATTTAGCAAAGATGATTGCAGTAGGCAGAAAAATAACGGCTGTAGATTATAAACGGTTAGATTGGAATCGTACGAAAGTTTGGAATGCGATTCAACAGCTTTTTCAAGAATATGATTATATCGTGTCCCCGACGTTAGCGACTACAGCTTTTGACCATCAATTCGCTGGTCCATCTGTCATTAATGGGAAAGAGGTAAATCCGGTAAACGATTGGATGCTAACCCAAGCATACAATCTTACAGGTCACCCAGCTGCTTCCTTGCCAGTTGGATTAACAGAAGCAGGATTGCCTGTCGGACTTCAAATAGCGAGTAAAAAGTTTGCAGATAACGAATTATTACAACTATGCAAACAATATGAGCACGCATTTGAAACATATATAAGTCCTCCAAACGTATGAGTATGTCATTTAAATCCGTTGCTGCTTTTGTAGTGACGGATTTAAAATTGTTGTTTTAAAAACTCGTATTGATAATTCCGAAAAAAATTTTCATAAAACACTTGAAAGTCAAAGAAGGTCAGAGTATAATAAAAGCAAAGGTCAAAGTTGGTCAAGTAAAAGACCTAATTTAAGTTAATAAATTTTTTTCGAACAAAGGTCAAAGATAATCAAAGTCAAAGCAAATAATAAACTTAGATTGCTAGGAAACTAGAAAAAATTAAAAAGGAGGAAATGAATGATGGGAGTTTGTGAAAAATGTCAAACAAACAAAGCAACAATTCAGATGAAACTAGGTCTGAATGGAAAGATTCAACAATTTAAATTATGTGAAACTTGTTATCGTGAAATTCAAAAAGATAGTCAAGCTCAATTTCAATCGATGTTCGGAAATCATTTCAACGACATGTTCCAAGGTTTTATGAATGGTCAAGGTCATGGTCCTCAAGTACAGCAAAAAGTGCAACAGCAACAAGGTGGGTTACTTGAGCAACTTGGTCACAATTTAATGAATGATGCAAAAGCAGGACGCATCGATCCAGTTATCGGTCGAGATAAAGAAATTGATCGCGTCATCGAAATTTTGAACCGTCGAAACAAAAATAATCCAGTGCTTATCGGAGAACCAGGAGTAGGAAAAACTGCAATTGCAGAAGGACTTGCTCTAAAAATTTATGAAGGAAACGTTCCGACCAAGTTATTGAACAAAGAAGTGTATTTGCTAGATGTGGCTTCACTCGTTGCAAATACAGGGATTCGCGGGCAATTTGAAGAAAGAATGAAGCAGCTTATTACTGAATTAAAGCAACGTCAAGATGTTATTTTATTCGTCGATGAGCTTCACTTAATCGTTGGTGCAGGAACTGCGGAAGGCTCTTCTATGGATGTCGGAAATATTTTTAAACCTGCACTTGCACGCGGCGAACTTCAATTGGTCGGAGCAACAACGTTAAACGAATACCGTCAAATTGAGAAAGATGCCGCACTAGAACGTCGTTTTCAGCCTGTTGTTGTTGACGAACCATCTGTTGAAGCAACGCTAGAAATTTTGAAAGGTTTACAGCCAAAATACGAAGATTATCATGAAATTCGTTATTCTGATGATGCGCTAGAAGCGTGTGCGACTTTATCGCATCGTTATATTCAAGATCGATTCCTGCCAGACAAAGCGATTGATTTGCTTGATGAAGCAGGTTCTAAGAAAAACTTAATTCAGTCCGCAACGGATCGTGGAAAAGCAGAAGCACGCTTACAAGAAATTATCGCTGAGAAAGAAAAAGCAGCAAGCGAAGAAGATTATGAACGTGCTGCTTACTTGCGAACAGAAGAACTACGAATTCAACAAGAGTTGGAACAAGCTGAAGAAAATGAAAAAGAAGTTGTAACTGTTGAAGATATTCAACAAATTATTGAAGAAAAAACAGGTATCCCTGTTACGAAACTTCAAGCAGATGAACAATCGAAACTGCAAAACTTACAAGCAAATTTAGCGAAAAAAGTGATTGGTCAAGATGAAGCTGTTGAAAAAGTAGCTAAAGCGATTCGCCGTAGTCGTGCAGGTTTAAAAGCGAAAGATCGCCCAATCGGTTCATTTTTATTCGTTGGTCCTACAGGTGTAGGTAAGACAGAATTAACGCGAGTGTTAGCTGAAGAGTTATTTGGCTCGAAAGATGCGTTTATTCGTTTAGACATGAGTGAGTATATGGAAAAACATTCAGTTTCGAAAATTATCGGGTCACCTCCTGGGTATGTCGGACATGAAGAAGCAGGACAATTAACTGAAAAAGTTCGACGCAACCCTTACAGTATCGTGCTTTTGGATGAAATTGAAAAAGCACATCCAGACGTTCAGCATATGTTCTTGCAAATTATGGAAGACGGTCGATTAACTGATAGCCAAGGGCGCACAGTCAGTTTTAAAGATACAGTTATCATTATGACAAGTAATGCTGGTTCCGGCGTGAAAGAAATCAAAGTCGGGTTTAATGCAGACGAATCAAATGCTGTTGCTGATCTTGAAAGCTTAACCCCTTATTTCAAACCTGAGTTTCTTAACCGTTTTGATAGCATTATTCGCTTTAAAGAATTAGATGAAGAACACTTGTTAGCGATCATTTCGCTCATGCTTGAAGAGCTAGAACAATCATTACAAGAAACAGGTAAAACGATTGAAGTTAGCGAAGAAGCGAAGCGGAAACTTGTTGAACTTGGTTATGATCCTCGGTTTGGAGCAAGACCACTTCGCCGAGTGATTCAAGAAAAAATCGAAGACAAAATTGCCGATGTTTTATTAGATGAACAAGACATCAAAAAAATGTATGTTGATGTCGAGTATGACGACATTGTTGTCAAGAAATAAAGTTTTGTTGCAATGTGCTATTTATTTAAGTAGCACATTGCTTTTTTTAATGGTTTAGAAAACCCCAGGCTATGCCGGGGGTTCCAGAGAGCTTATAGCGTGGTAACAAAAAAACCTCACTTCATGGTAGGATAAAGTTGGTTTCCCGACCACTTCATCTCGCCAAGAAGGAGGTATGCCCTTATGAAGGACATGAACAGTTTAGCACATACAACATGGAATTGTAAGTATCACATAGTCTTTGCCCCAAAATACAGAAGGCAGATCATTTATGGAAAATACAAAAAGAGTATTGGACAAATAATAAGAGATTTATGTGAAAGGAAAGGTGTAATCATTCATGAAGCAAATGCCTGTCCAGATCATATCCACATGTTAGTTAGCACCAGTTCACACTGGTGGTTTTGATTTAAAGTGTTTATTTGCTGATATGATTTATATCGCTTTTAAACTTCGTATTTCAAGATTTTTTTTGCGAGACCCATACAAAAGAAGGGAGTGAAAACCGCAAGAAAAAAATTTTCCTACAATTGTAGGAATAGTCAAAAAGAATAATTCTTTTTATACTATATTTAAGCATTCATGATGACTTTGTCACACGACCTAGGCTAATGAATCTTGGACAAGCAGATGAATACACCCTTTACCCCTCCTTTTATGAAGAGCTTCTTCATAAAGATACAGCTTGTCCACATTGCGTGCCGAATTGACGGCACGATTTTTTTTACACATTTCAAAATATGGTCGATTGTCATGCTAATTTAGTCATAAAAACAAAAAGTTAGGAGGGAATATCATTTGGCGTACCTACATTTAAAGGAAGTTTGGACTCCGTTAAAGCTCGTCAATGTTCGTTTTTTTCGTGAACCAAGCACAGGAAAATGGTACGTAAAAAAGAAAAATGAGAGACTTAGAAGATTACGCAGATAATTTGTGATCGAGCCTTAGCAAATGAAGCTATAGGCTCACTGTTTTCTAAATTTTCAATCTTTGATTTTAAAAAGTATATACGATTTATTTCATTTTTTAGACGGAGGTCAATGGAAAATATGGAGTGACGATATTTATAGTACGAACTCTATAACGATTCTAACGTGTTCATCGTAAAAATTAACGTACTTGCGATGAACACGTCTCCATCAAACTAGAATCGGAGTACTTCATGCTCCGAGTCTGTAACGTATTAAATATTTATGCGGTTTTTCCATTCGTTAACAGTATTGAAGACGAAATCCTAATGATTTCATTCTATTGCTACGATTCTTTATGCTCTTTCACATCAATCATTTTGATTTGATGACCGTCGAGATCGGTTACTTTAAATTCATAACGGTCAGCGTGGATCGTTGAACCGAGTGCAATTTCATTCAATTGTGATAGCATCCAACCGCCAATCGTATCAAGTTCACTGTCATCGAGTGTAAGATTAAAGAGCTCATTCACTTCTTCAATCAGTACTTTTCCATCGAGACGTGTAACCGTCGGACTTAGTTTGTTAATCATCGGTACTTCATCGCTATCGAATTCATCACGAATTTCTCCGACGATTTCTTCGAGAATGTCTTCAACCGTTACGAGTCCTGCAGTACCACCGTATTCATCAACGAGAATTGCCATATGAATTTCTTCATTTTGCATTTTAAGCAATAGTTCTTTAATCGGAATATGTTCGATGACTGAAATAATCGGACGAATGTATTCCTTAAGCGCCTTCATTTCATCTTTAAACAAATCTTTAAACAAATCTTTAAACACTTCTTTAACGTTAATTAAACCAATGATATGATCTTTGTCTCCTTCAGCAACCGGATAACGTGTATATTTTTCGTTTTTTAAAATTGTTAAGTTGTCTTCAAGCGGTTCGTTTACAAAAAGGCAAATAATTTCAGTTCGAGGAACCATTATTTCTCGTGCTAGCCGATCATCAAACTCGAATATGCGGTTGACATATTGTAATTCAGATTGATTAATTTTACCACTTTTATAGCTTTTAGATAAAGAAAGACGCAATTCTTCTTCACTTAACGCTTTTTCGTGCGTATCGGCCGGTTTCATTCCAAAAAAGCGAACGAGCAAACGTGCGGAACCGTTTAAAAGCCAAATGAGCGGAAATGCAATAACGTAAAACCAGTGTAACGGTTTGGCGACGAGTAAAGAAATCGTTTCCGCTTTGTTAATTGCAACCGTTTTAGGTGCGAGTTCTCCGACGACAACGTGTAAAAATGTTACGATTCCAAATACTATTAAAAAAGAAAGTGGGCGAGAGACGGTGTCTGGTAATTGTAGTGCTGTGATGAGAGGTTCAATCAGACGATTAAACGTTGGTTCCCCAATCCAGCCAAGTCCAAGGGCTGTAATCGTAATCCCAAGCTGACAGGCAGACAAATAGCCATCAAGATTATGTAAGATTTTTTTAACGGTTTCTGCCTTTTTATTGCCTTGTAAAATTAAGTATTCAATACGAGTTTCACGTACTTTAACAATGGCAAATTCTGTTGCAACGAAAAATGCAGTGAATGCTATGAGAATGGCGAATATAATAAAATTAGTGAGTCCCATATGTGACTAGACTCCAATCTTTTTACTATTTTTGAAGTTAATGGCACGTATTTTTTTAAAAAAGTAGTGGTTTTCCATATAAATGATTCTAGTTACTTAAAAGTTTTGCGCATCATCATTGAAGGATTTTTATTTTCTCTGATGAAGTCTCATTAAATTATACTCATAATATCATGTTCTTTAACGGCATGTTATATAAGTGTTCGAACGATTAAGCGGAATGAAGGGGCGAGTGTTATGGAGAAAAAGACAGTAGAATTACTTGAAGTTTTGGAGAGAAATGGTCGGATTCCGGTTAAAATGTTAGCAAAAATGTTAAATTTGGAAGTTGATGAAACTGAAAATATGATTAATGCTTTAGAAGCAAACAATGTTATTTTAAACTATGCTACTGTCATTGATTGGAGCAAAGCAGTTTCTGATGAAAAAGTAACAGCTGTTATCGATGTTAAAGTGACGCCAAAACGTGGAGTCGGTTTTGACGAAGTGGCTGAACGAATTTACCGTTTCCCTGAAGTGAAGGCCGTATATTTAATGTCGGGGACGTATGACTTGTCTGTGCATATTGAAGGAAAAACGATGACAGAAATCGCTCAATTTGTCTCAGCCAAACTGGCAACGATTGATTCTGTTATTTCGACGACGACACATTTTATGCTGAAAAAATATAAGCACGACGGTGTCGTTTTTGAACCGAAGAAAGAAGACAAACGGATCGTGGTGTCCCCATGAAGACAGGTACAGTGCAGCTATCTTATTTATCAAAGGTCGTTCAAAGTTTAAAGCCTTCAGGCATTCGAAAATTTTTTGATTTAGCTTCACAAATGGAAGGCGTGATCTCGCTAGGTGTTGGGGAACCTGATTTTATAACATCGTGGAACGTATGTGAAGCGAGTCTGAATTCTCTAGAAAGTGGGTACACGGGGTACACGTCAAATGTTGGTATGCTTGAATTAAGGGAAGAGATTTCAACATATTTACAACATCGATTTAAACTTTCATACGCTCCGAACGATGAACTGATCATAACAGTCGGAGCGAGCCAAGCGATTGATATTGCTCTTCGAACTATTCTCAATCCAGGGGATGAAGTGCTTATCGTAGAACCTTCCTTTGTGGCTTATGCTGCATTGGTTTCGCTTGCTGGTGGGGTTCCGGTACCGATACGAACAAATGCTGAGACGGAATTCAAGTTATTCCCAGAACAACTAGAAGAAAAAATAACTGATAAGACGAAAGCACTCTTTTTATGTTTTCCGAACAATCCGACAGGTACGACAATGTCCAGTGAAGAGCTTAAAGTGATAGCAAAACTTGTCATAAAATATGACTTGTTCGTCCTTTCCGATGAAATTTACGCAGAGTTAAGCTATGATAACGAGCATACAAGTATAGCGAAATTTCAAGGGATGAAAGAAAGAACAATCTATATTTCGGGCTTTTCAAAAGCGTTTGCGATGACGGGTTGGCGACTTGGATATGCTGCGGGACCGAAAGAAATCATCGAAGCAATGTTGAAAATTCACCAATATACGGTGATGTGTGCTTCTACTATGGCCCAACATGGTGCACTCGAAGCGTTGCGGAGCGGTATGGATGATGTTGCCGAGATGGTGAAAAGCTACAGGCAACGACGTAACTTTTTAGTCAAGTCTTTTCAGGAGATTGGTTTAGATTGTCATTTGCCAGGGGGGGCGTTTTACGTTTTTCCTTCGATTCAACGAACCGGCTTAACGTCTGAACAGTTTGCAGAACAGTTGTTACATGAAGAAAAAGTAGCTGTTGTCCCTGGTCATGTTTTCGGTGAAGGGGGAGAGGGACATATTCGTTGCTCATATGCGTCTTCATTAAAAGAGCTTCAAGAAGCGATGAAAAGAATTGAAAGATTTCTTGAGCGAAATTTTCAATAATGTGAAGGTTGACATCGACACAAAATAGCGTATTTGTATGACAACAATAAAAAGAGTGAAGCTAAAATTAGCTTCACTCTAAAAGGGGGAATACTAGGAATGATAATAGTATTTCCCTTATTTTCATTTTTAAACATATTTTTCATTTTTTATTATGAAATTCATAGCAAAATTACGAAAATTTTGTTATGATAAAATAGTAAAATGTGTATACGCTTACAAATTAAATTTGGTGGTGATTGATTATGATGACAAGACATTATCCATTTTGGCCAGAACGTTTAGCAACGACGCTACCGATTCCGAAAACGACAGTATATGATAATTTAGAAGTGACCGCTAAACGTTATCCGAACAAACCTGCAATCATTTATTATGGAAATGAAATTTCATATAAGCAATTGTTTGATGAAGTGAATCGATTAGCAGGTTACTTGCAAAAGCACGCTCAGGTTGAAAAAGGTGATCGGGTCGTTTTGTATATGCAAAACTCGCCGCAATATGTGATTGCGTTTTATGCGATTATGCGTGCAGATGCAATTGTCGTACCCGTTAATCCGATGAACATAAAAGATGAAGTTGCTTTTTATTTACAAGATTGTGATGCAAAAGTTGCGATTGTTGGTCAAGAACTCATGCCGAATATTGAACCTCACCTTTATGTGACACCATTGAGGCAAATTATTGTAACCGCTTACTCAGAATGTGCGGGAAAGAACCAAGACTATGCGGTTCCAGATATAGTAATGGCAGAGAAACAATCTTTTCAAGGCGAAAACATTGTCGCATGGAGTGATGCGATGAATGAACAGACTGAACCAAATCCAGCCGAGTCCGTGGCTACAGACTTATGTTGTCTGCCGTACACTTCGGGAACGACAGGTAATCCGAAAGGGTGTATGCATACACATGAAACATTGCAAGCGAACATTATCAGTGCAAGTGTATGGCAGCAAATTACCCCGAGTGCAGTCTGCTTTACAACATTACCGCTTTTTCACGTAACAGGTCTTCAGCATAGTATGAATGCACCAATCTATAGCGGGGCAACGATGGTGATGCTCACGCGATGGGATCGTGATACGGCAGGGACATTAATCGAACGATATGGGTGTACACATTGGATTAATATCGCGACGATGGTTGTTGATTTTCTTGCGAATCCAAATCTAGGGAACTATGATATTAGTTCGTTAAAATCAATTGGAGGAGGAGGAGCGCCACTACCGAAAGCAGTTGGTGAAAAATTGTATGAAGTGACAGGGGTACAATATGCAGAAGGCTATGGTTTATCAGAAACGATTTCGCAAACACATTCGAACCCAGGTGATCGTCCGAAACTGCAATGTATGGGTGTGCCACAATTTGATGTGGATGCGAGAGTCATCGATCCAAATACAGAAAAAGAGCTTGGACCTAATGAAGAAGGGGAAGTGATCGTTCACGGTCCACAAGTGTTTAAAGGGTATTGGAACCGACCGGAAGATACCGAAAGCTCTTTTATTGAACTTGATGGGAAACGCTTTTTCAGAACAGGCGATATTGCGTACTATGATGAAGAAGGCTATTTCTTTATGGTCGATCGGGTTAAACGAATGATTAACGCTTCAGGCTTTAAAGTGTGGCCTGCAGAAGTCGAATCGATTTTGTATAAGCACCCTGCTGTTGAACAAGCAGTCGTTATCGGTACTCCTGATCCGAAGCGCGGAGAAACGGTAAAAGCCTTTATTATTCTACGCGAAGATAGTAAAGGATCCGTCACAGCAGAAGACATCATTGAGTGGTCAAAAACACAAATGTCGGCATATAAGTATCCAAGAATTGTTGAATTTGTTGATGAATTACCGATGTCAGGCAGTGGAAAAATTTTATGGAGAAAGTTACAAGAACGCGAAGAACAATTACAAAAGTAAAACAATTAATAAGGCGAGAGTTTTACTTAAGCCTCAGTGTTAGTTTGTCAATAAAAATGTAAACCCACAGTTTATGAGCTGTGGGTTTTCGTTATCATCGGGTGAGCGTCTGCCGGAAGTGGGTTGCTTTTATAATGAACGTATTCTTTTAAAATAGAATGGGCATCAAGGAACTCATTGTAATACTCTTCCCAGTTTTTGTCGTGTTTGCTTAAACGAGCTAAATGTTTAGCAATCCCTAGTTTCTCAGATGTCATGGAGAACGGGTTTTTGGCATGTGTTTCTTTAAAATAAAACGCCTCTTCGTGAACGATATCTTTTGGCGAGACACCGCGTTTCACAGCTTTGACAATTGTTTCCTCACGTCGTTCAATAACTCCTAAAAAGTTACGTAATTTTTGTTCATAATCATTGCGACGAACCGTTCCTTTATGATGGGATGTTATGAAATACTCTGCATCGACTTCTAATGTTTTTAAAGCCGATTCAATAAATAAATCAATATCACAGTCAGCATTGTTATACCATGGACCGAACGATGATAAGTCATGGTCAACAACAAAGAGTATACCATGATCAGGAAAATACGGAAGAGCAACACCTTCTGAATGACCAGGTGCATGAATCATAATCACTTTTTCACCAACAATGTCTAACGCTTCGTCATATGGATAAATTTTCATATCCCGATTTAACGTCATATCCCAATTTGGTTCATTTTTTCTCGTTGAACGATTATTTTTAATATTGTAAATCCATTCGTTAATTTCTTCTTCATTAGAAGTTGCATAGCGGCCATTCGCTTTTAAAATTTCTTTTAAGTTATTAAGTTTCTTTTTATCGTATGCATTAATCCATAATTGAGCGTTAGGAAAGTTTCCGACTCCCCAAATATGGTCAAGGTGATAATGAGTTAAATAAATGTTTTTTAACGGTTTCTGTTTTTTAATATAATTGTATGCGCGGCTACCTGCACCACAATCAAATAATGCTGTTTCGTCTGTCCCGTGAACGAGAAGTGACGTTGAAAATGGTACTTTACTTTTATTCTCTCCAGTTATCACTTCAATCGGTCCTATTTTCGTGTAGGTCATCGTTATCCTCCAATCCCGATTTAAAAAAAGAGTTTACTCCACATTAGTATCTATTCACTTTATCGTTACATGGCGCATGAAGAGTTTAAATTTACTATACTAAATTTTGAGATACTTTACAAAAGTAAGTTAATAAAAATGAAACTTTCATTAAGCATCAGTCGTTACATACATGAAAGGAGAGACGTTCACTATGGCCATAGAGGAATTAATTCAGCTAGCTAAAAATGGCGATCGCCAATCCTTGCATGAATTAATTGAGCGTCACATTATGATTGTTGAGCGGTTTGCCTTTCAAATTGGTGTTTCCGCCAACGACGTTGAAGACGTGACACAAGAAGTTTTTATACGGGTTTATCGTTTTTTAGAGCAATATACAGGTAAAACATTTACGACGTGGCTTTATAAGATAACACTCAATGTCGCCCGAGATCATTTTAAAAAAATTAAACGCCAGCATACGAAGGAGCAATTGTTGTTGCATCATCAGCAATTATCGGAAGAGCATGTTGAGTCAACGATTTTCTCACGGGAAGAAGATGCTGCGTTGCATAGACTTATCCTACAGCTCGATGAGAAATATAAATTTCCACTCGTTTTGTTTTACTTTCATGATAAAAAAATTGAAGAGATAGCAATGATACTCTCACTCCCTGTGTCTACCGTTAAAACGCGTCTAGTGCGTGCAAGAGCAAAATTGAAAAAGCAACTCCAAACGATCGGAGGCGAAACGAATGCAACACGATAAAAGACTTGAAAAGAAATTAAAACAATTAAAAGAAGCTTATGATAATCAACCACAAATGACAGATTCTGAACGGATCGTTTCAAACATTTTTAATGAGCAACGAGCTCATATCGGCGGAAAACGCAAATTTTTACCTGTAATTACAACAGTTGCTGTCATTACAATCGTTGGAGTTTTATTTATAGCAACTCCTGCGTTTTTTCAATTACAACAAGACGACACACATTTTAACGATTCGGCTCATGATCAGAGTAATCAGGAAGTAGCGTCACAAGAAAATGAAACTTTTATTAAGGAAGAAGCGTTTGTAGTTCAGCGCCCAGATTTTATAACAGAATCGCTCGACATTGAAGGAATGCCTGAAGAAATGACATTCCATCTTGCTACACATGAACAATTACGGATTTCTACGTATTACTCAGATGAATTTGTAATCGTAACAGCGGAAGATAGTATAAGCTTTTTTGCGAATTTTGATGGGGAAAAGCATGAAGCCACATATGTTGAAATTTATGCAATGGATGTAATGGACGTCATCCAACAACGAAAAGAGCTCGTTTTTAATCTGTTTAAAGACTATGTTGTAACAGAAAAACAAAAAGATGAGTTTATCATTCCTTTTTCTGAACAAGAATATAGACTTGAAAAGGGTGAATTGGTAGGAACGGTTTCACTATTTGAACATAATGAAAAGCTGTTTAGGATTACGCTCCATTATCCGGAAGAATATGGTGATGGTTTCATGCCAAGGGCAAATAAAATTATTTCTGAATTGCATTTTCATTGATTATCTTTTGTCTTTGATAGCTGACTTTTTGTCATAACGATCGCTCCATGTTATAATAATAAAGTTAATAAAATCTTAGGAGTGTGTTTATGACAACAAAATATGAAGCAGGAACGGTTGTGCAGGGGAAAGTAACTGGAATTAAACCATTCGGTGCCTTCATTGCTTTAGACGATGAAACACAAGGACTGGTGCATATTTCCGAAGTTGCGCACAGCTATGTTAAAGATATTAACGACTATTTATCGATTGGGGATGAAGTGGACGTTAAAATTTTAAAAGTGGAGGATGGTAAAATTTCATTGTCGATTCGCGCGACAGAACCTGCCCCTGAACGTACGGAAAAACGACAGCGTCCACCACGTCAGCAAAAATCTTCCAGTCAAGGTTCACAAGGATTTAATACGCTTGAAGACAAGCTAAAAGAATGGCTTAAAGAATCTAATGATCGACAAGCACAATTAAACAAGCGACTAAAGAAATAAGAAACATGAAGATCGGGATCAAGTTAATCTCGGTCTTTTTTCTTTGTCGACAAAATTTTCGTCTTTGATTAATAGTCCTTTAGATATACATATAATTACAAAATATTCCACGATTAGAAATAAAGACACAGACTATATTAACCGTTTTTTGTAATTATATTAAAAACGGTTGATAAACAAAAATTATGCTATAAAGTATCAATTAGGATAATGTTTTGGTTAAAAATACCTTTAACTAGAGCATTTACAATCATGAAGCTTGATAGGAGATGAAACGATGTCAGGACAAATTCGTATGAGTCCCGAGGAGTTAAAAGCGAAAGCGACTCGTTACGGACAAAGTGCAAGACAAATCGAGGAGATTTTACAGAACTTAACAAACTTACAAGAAGAATTACGCGCAGAATGGGAAGGTCGCGCGTTTGACCGTTTTGATGATCAGTTTAGACAACTTAAACCGAGAGTTCAAGAATTTGCGCAATTAATGCAAGAAATTAATATGCAATTAAACAAAACAGCAGATGCTGTTGCTCAGCATGATGAAGCGTTGTCTAGAAATTTTGGCCTTAGCTAATCAATGAAAATAAAGGACAAGTGCTGAGTTAGCTCGTTACTTGTGCCACGCGACAACTGTTGTGTGGCATTTGTTCATTACATACTTATAACGGAATGAGATACAAATGTGAAGTATACTTTGAGATCGAGTGTAGGAGTTGATGAAATGAAGAAACTGAAGTGGGGTGCTTTATTATTTTTAATCCTCGTCTTCGTTTTATCTTCATGGCCATCGTTTTTAGCTTTTAATCAAGCAGAACAAGTAGCGACAGAGCAAGATGTTAAGAAAATGGCCGTCGCCCTTGTGAATGAAGATAGGGGGGCATTTTTTAATGATGAACAATTAGATTTTGGTCGAGAGTTTGTAAGAAGTATTGAAAAAGATAGCACTCATAATTGGTATATTGTTAGCCGCGGTGTGGCTGAAAGCGGAATTGAACAGAACTTGTACAATATGATGATCGTAATTCCGCATGATTTTACGGAAAAAGCACTATCGATCGATTCTGATTCCCCGGAAAAAGTACAAATTAGTTATAAAATTAATGCATCTGAAAGCGATGCAGTAAGAAGTAAAGCGAAAGAAACGGCCATTAATATTTTAAATGATTTTAATCGTCGGATTATTGATGTTTACTTTGCAAGTGTTATCGGCAATTTACAAGATGCTCAAGATAATGTGCAGGAAATTATTGAAAAAGAAGCTCGTTATACGAATGCATATAATCAAAACGTCAATAACGGACTTGCAGAATACACGTCGCAATTCTCAGTCGTACAGGATCATTCAAAGATTTCAAGAGATAGTTTTACTAATTTTAAAGACATTCTTAAAATGTTTGAAGAAAACTTGTACGAAGGTGTAAATTCAAACCAAAAATACGTAACGAATTTCAGCGACATGGTGGATACTCACCAAGAACATCACAACTTCACTCAAAGCGTTTACGGTGATTTAAATACATTGCGAAATAAGATGCATCATGACGATGTTATGAATCAGCTTGATCAATTGAAATCTTCGACGGAATTTATACATAGCCAGTTTCAGCGAAAAGAAAAAACGGAAACAATCCTTACTCTTGGAACGAACATCCAAGGTGAGTTAAATAATGCTGTTAAAAAAGTAGCAGATGTAGAAAAGCAGCTTAATGATTTACTGGCTGATGAAAATAAGGAACTTCGCAAAAAGTTAAAAGAAGTATTTGATGGCGAATTTAACGATATCTTTAAAGGGAAAGGGATTTACCGCGAGCCAAATAGAGCGGTTCTCAAGAAAATTGAAGAAGAAATTTCAAAGTTGCCTACATTAAATGAGACTGAAATTATCGAATTAGGATTTGAGTCTAGAGGCGAACCGAACACGACAACACGTTTAACGAACGTCATTAAAGTGACAAAAAAGCTTCTTAATGATGATGAATTTGGAAGTGGAAGAGGACCTGCAAATAACGAAATCCCATTAAATAAATTAGTAGAAGATGTAAAAAGGGAATTGAAAAGAACTGGAGTTACTGCAACTGATACAGTCGAGCTTCCGTTACGTGATTCAGAAGGTGAAGAGTTAACACAATTTAAATTGACTAACATTCCTGAAGAATTTTACGTTAGAAATTTAAAGTTATCAGTTGCCGACTCAAACTGGTCAAGTGACTATAATTGGTATAATGGGCAAACGATTGAACTTCCTAAGGATTTACAAGGTGAACTTAAAGTTGAAGCAATATTTAGGCTAAAACAAAATGTTTCAGAGATTAATATTTTTGAACCAATGACTTGGCGTTGGGAAGTTTATGAGCAAAGAAAAACAGAACAACATGGTAATGACCCACAGCCAGAACAACTAGATAATGAGAAAGAACATAACCTTGAAGATTCTGGAAGTTCTATTCATCCAATGGATAAAGAAGCTTCGGATGATACTGAAGAAGAATCCGACGGTGGGGAAGAACCTAAGGAGCCTGAACCACAGACAGAACGGATCGAAATCAAAGAAGAAATTGAAAATAATTATGCTACTCATACCGTGCAAACATCGCTTTTAGATAATAAAAAAGGTCGTTTTATTAATGAAGCGGCAGAAACGGTAGCAAGTTACGAAAGATTGTTTTCGTTGTATGAGCTTTATTTTGGTTTCGATATGACTCAGTTACCAAGCGAATTTAATGAAAAAACGCTAAGCGAATTAGCAACCGAACGATCTCTTTACTATCTGTTTAATAAAACAGATGTTGTAGACATCATCGTCGGTGCAATTATCGATAGCATTACAGAAAATACAGCGGAACTAGTGAAGAAAGTTAACGGAAAAATAGCTAACTTTAAAAATGAACTAAACGATACTAAAAAGAACGTCAACCAAATGGTAGAGACAATTGATCAGACGAAAACAAAGGCCGAAGCTTTAAACGCAAACGTAGCACAAACGTTAGCAGATTTGGAAGAGTGGCGTGAAGAAAGCTTAAATCTTGTTGCAGGGCAGGAGCAAGTTCTACTTAATGAAGAGGAAGACATGGCGTTGATTGTCGCGCTTGATCAAGAGTTCAAAGCGTATTTAACACAAAGTCAAGCTTTAGCAGAGCAAGCAAATTCCAATTTAACCTCCGCTGACCACGTATATGACACGCTTGAAACGATTGACAATCATGCGAAGCAAATTCAAGAAAGTGGTGCTGCAATCGTATCGAATGCAGATGCGTTATCAAAACAATTGGTCGAAAAGTTAAAGAACGACAAAAATTTTGCAGATAATTTTGTGAATGTACTTGCAAATAGTCGGATCGGAGATCGTCCGAATGAAGACTTATACAGTTTCTTATCGGAGCCGGTTAAAGTGAAAAATGATGGCATCATCATGGCTGGTGATTCGTTAACACCATACTTTTTAGTATTGATTTGCTTTATCGTTGCACTGTTCACCGCATATGTTATTTCAACATATGATGAACGTCGACAACAAAAAGTAATGCATGATGAAGATGCCTCACTCATGAAACGAAATTTCCCGATAACGGTAATTACTGCGAGTATTGGCATCGTCGAAGGGCTCGTCATTTGTATCATATCAGGCTATTTACTTCAAATTAGTCAAACGAAACTCATTCAGTGGATTGGTTTAAATGTGCTCATCATGGTGACGTTGCTACTAGTTACAACCTACTTACTACGACAATTGAAAATGGTAGGAATGTTTATTTTATTAATGATGCTCAGTTTGTATTTGCTAGTTACGAATGCTCTCACGAGTGACGGTGAATGGAAGTTTAGCTCGCTTAAGCAAATTTCACCTTTACAGTACATTGAATCGATGTTAGCGAAGTTTATGCAGGCAAGTGGGGGATATAGCCCAGTTGTCATAAGTCTTGCTGGCATACTCATTTTAAGTTTAATTGGAAATCTATATGTGATACAACGCTCGAAAGAGAAAGAGGTTGAATCCAATGAAGGGATGCCTGAAGCGAACTAGTATATTGATACTGTTTCTTTTCTTAGCCTTAGTATTACTGCTAGCATTCCCTGTGAATGCGGAAGAAACGCTGCAGCATACTGGGAAATTACGTTTTAAACAAGAACGAATCGGTGGAAATAATGCATTATCCGGTCAGGAAATATCTGCCAATACGGAGACCGAACTTGAAAAGATTGCTCCAGAATTATTTGATGATACAACGAAAAAAATGATTGAAACGAAACAAGTGGAACGAGATGAAGAACAAGCCGAATTAGAAAAAACCTTGTTTCTTCAACCGCATGAAGAGAATGTCGTTTTAAAGGAAACAGAAGCGGTTTTGTTTGCAAATGATTACGTCACACCTAGATTAGTTTCTGAAGCCGAAGAACATCTTGAAAGCAGTGACTCTGGTTCAACGAACACCCCGATTTTAGCAAGCTTAATCGGGGTGGCGTTAGCCATCTGTGGAGGAATTTACGCCTTTATGCGAAGAATGTTCGAGTAAAGCTTTGCAACGATTTAAATCTAAATGATCATTTTGGTGAAGGAAAGAAGTGATGTATGTTACTTTCATCGTTTTACTCGATTATGTAAGCTAACTTGAGGTTGCGTAAGATATAGTACTTCTCCTTCATCTTCTGTTAGAAGCTGTTCAAAAAGTCCGATAAAAACAATTCGAATAATAAATGAGCTAGCGTTTTTGTAGGAACTTCTCTAAAGAGTAAGATAAAATGTCGCAAACACAATGAAGAAATAAGTATGTCTAGCCTAGGGTCACGGACTTTCTGACGATGTTTTAAATCGTCTAGCTTATCGTTCGCTTCATATGTGCAAGGCGATATAGAAATCAGCTTGCTAGTATCGATGTCAATACGAGATAGTGTTTTTCTAAGATGAGTAATTGAAGGCGCATATTCGTTGGATTTTTTTATCCTACTTTTTGAACAAGCTTTTGAATGGGATCACTCGTCAAAATGAATTGAGGGGAACAGTAATGTCAAGTAAAACACATGTTAACGTAACGTTAGATTTTCAACACTTGGGCGAATCAGAGTATGATTTACGTATCCCTATCCATCAGCCTATTAAACAACTGCTAATAAATATCATACAGACGTTACAGTTAAACGTTTCACAATCGTCACCATGGGTCATAAAAGTACCGACGAAGCATTTACTGTTAGCAGACGACGATAAACTTATCGATTATAAAGTGACAGATGGCGATCGATTAATCGTCATTTCAAAGGGGTCAATGAGAGAATGAAAGAAAAAAATATAAAGATACATGATTTTGAACTGCAATTTTTAATCGAAGAAGATACGTGGCGTCTGTCGTTAACTAAGTCCCAAACGAGAGTTAGAGAAGTTAGTCAGCTCACTTTAATTAAAGAGCCATCAGATTATTTTGTACCGGTTAAAATTGAAGATGACAATGACGCATTTACGTTTGTTTACTCGATTCCATCTCGTGCCAAAACGTGGAAAGACATTGTCAAGCTAAACCGAAATGACAAGCTTCGTTTATTGCTTAATGTTGCTCGTTTTCAAGCATGCTTAGATACGAGAACGAGCTTTTTTTTACATCCAAATAATCTTATCTTTGATGATAATCTTATTCCAAAGCTTGTATATCGCGGAATTCGTGATTACGTTCCTCCGTACGAGATGAGTGAGGAAACATTTCTTTTGCAGTATAAATGTTTAAGTATCGCCCTATTTTCCAAAAAGTTTACGTTTGATGAGCTTTATGCTGGTTCAATTAAACATATAAAAGATTCCGATTTTGAAAAAAAACTCGCATCATTTGACGAGAACGAGTCGCTTGTAGCTTATTTGGAAAAAGAATATGTCAAAGAGCAAAAAGAAACAGAAGAAACGATGTCTCTCGTTCCAAAGAAACGTTTCGTTCTTTTTAAGCGTCTAGCAATTTCAATGCTCGTTTTATCCGTATTATTAGCAATACCACTCGTTTATTTTAGTCTCGTTAAAGCTCCTTATCAGGAAGATCTTCTCGAGGCGCATCGTGACTTCCTTGCATCGGACTATGGAAAAGTCATTACTGATTTAAATGAAATTGATCCAGAAAAATTGCCCGATCCGGCGAAATATATTTTAGCTTATTCATATGTTATGACTGAGAAATTGTCAGAAGATCAAAAGACAGCAATTATGAACAATATTAGCTTGAAAAGCGATCGTAATTATTTACTTTATTGGATTTATAACGGGCGAGGGAATTTTGAAAAAACGGTAGATTTAGCAAAATACATCGATGATCCGCAATTAATTATGTATGCCATTATTAAACAAATTGAGCAGGCGAAAAATGATCCGAACTTAAGTGGCTCAGAACGTGATGAACACGTTCGCTCGCTGCACAATGAGCTCAATGATTATCGTAACGAATATGGGTTGGAAGAAGATGACGAACTCGGCTTTCCAGATCAAGAAGCTGTTCCGGCAAATACAGACAAAGACGAACAAGAACATAGGAAAACTGACGATACCAATAAAAATAAGAAAAAGTCTGACGAAACACCGAAGAAGGACAGAAAATGATCGAGGTAATGATCATCTGAGAGAGGAAGAGAAAAATGGCACAACAGATGTTGTTGTTGAGCTATGATGATGAACTGCATAAATGTCAATTGACGAAAGATGAACATAAAGAAGTAACGGTTGGAAATAACGTTTCCGATACGGTGACATTTCAAACCGTTCCGACGAGTTTTTCTGTCAATTGGGATGGGGAAAAGTGCGAAATTGCAGAACAAACACTTCATCTCAATGATCAACTCGTCATTCATTTGGAAAATAGGCCGATGCACTTTTATTTAATTGACGGCTCGAGTTGGAAAACGTTTGATACGTCATCAAAAAGAAGCATTACATTTGGCGCGAATGACTACGATGATATCCAGATTAACGGAACGTCAGTTGATTTATTGTTATATCGAGATGCTCTAAATGATCGATTTCAACTGGAAGTGCTACGCGGTGAAGTTTATCACAATTACTTACTTTCAACTGGAAAAGTAGAGCTTCACCTTGGGGATGAGCTGTTTGTCGATGGAATCATTGTAAAAGTCGGTGAAAATCATATTCAAGTCCTTGCTAATGAAAAACAGATATCGACAACATTAACAACGTTACATGTTACCGAATCTATTTATGATGGTGACTACCCAGATTACCACCGTTCACCACGAATTATTTATCGTGAACCTGAAGAAAAAGTGACGATTGCGAAACCTTCAAGCAAGCCGTCAAAACCGAGTGAACAGCTTGGACGACTTATCGTGCCACCGCTTGTCATGATCGCCGCTATGGTTGTCGTTTCGTTTTTTCGAGCAAGTGGAGTATATATCATTGTCATGTTAGCGATGACAGTGACAACAATTATTTATTCTACGATCTCATATGTTAAAAATGTGAAGCAATATCGAAAAGATACGAAAGAAAGAGATGTTGAATATCGCAAGTATTTAAAACAAAAAACGAAGGAACTAAATGAAACGACTGAAGAACAACGATATGCCTTGGAATATCACTATCCAAATATTGAAGAACTGCGTGAAATGGCCGTCAATGTCCATCCACGCATTTACGAAAAAACGATGTTCCACCATGACTTTTTAACTTATCGTGCTGGGCTGGGACAGGAAAAAGCAAGCTTTGAAATTCAATTCAATGAAGAAGAATTTTCACTTGATAAAGATGTTCTCATTAAAGAGGCGAGGGAATTAAGAAATCACTATACAACGATTGATAATGTACCGATTGTAACAACTCTTGCGGAAGGTCCTGTCGGTTACATTGGGCAACGAAACCTCGTCCTTGAACAGTTGCAATTGCTTGTCAGTCAATTAGCGATGTTTCACAGCTATCATGATTTACAATTTATAACGATTTTTCCAGAAGAAGAAAAGTGTGAATGGGAATGGATGCGGTGGTTACCTCATGCAAGCTTAAAAGGGATCAACGTACGTGGTTTTGTATACCATGAACGTTCGCGAGATCAAGTATTAAATTCTTTTTATCAAATTTTAAAAGAACGAAAATTAGAACTTGAGGAGCATGGAAATAAAAGTGAAAAAATTTATTTTTCTCCTCATTTTGTTGTATTGATTACAGACGAAAAATTAATTTTAGACCATATCGTCATGGAGTTTTTCAATGAAGATCCGAGAGATTTAGGTGTTTCGCTTGTCTTTGTCCAAGATGTTATGCAGTCTTTGCCAGAACATGTGCAAACCGTTGTTGATATACGCGACGCTACTAACGGAACGATAGTTCTTGAACAAGGTGAACTCGTGAATCGTAAGTTTACGCTTGATCATTTTCCAGAACAATTTAACAAAGAAGATATTTCAAGGTCACTTTCCCCATTAAACCATTTACAAAATTTGAAAAACTCAATTCCTGAAAGTGTAACATTCCTCGAAATGTACGGAATTGAAAAAGTTGATGAACTAAATGTCATATCACGTTGGGAACAAAATGATACGTACAAAAGCTTAGCTGTTCCGTTAGGATTACGTGGGAAAGATGATATTGTCAAATTAAATTTACATGAAAAGGCACATGGTCCGCACGGTTTAATAGCAGGAACAACGGGATCAGGAAAATCAGAAATTATTCAATCTTATATTCTATCCCTTTCGGCTAATTTTCACCCACATGAAGTGGCATTTCTTCTTATTGACTACAAAGGTGGGGGAATGGCGAATTTATTCAAAAACCTCCCGCACTTGTTAGGAACAATTACGAACCTAGACGGTGCTCAATCGATGCGTGCGTTAGCTTCAATTAAAGCAGAACTTCAAAAGCGGCAACGCGTATTTGGAGAGCATGATGTCAATCATATTAATCAATATCAAAAGCTATATAAGCAAGGCGAAGCAAAAGATCCGATGCCACATCTGTTTTTAATTTCTGACGAGTTCGCCGAATTGAAAGCGGAGCAACCTGAGTTTATGAAAGAACTCGTATCCACTGCACGAATTGGGCGTTCACTCGGGATTCACCTCATTTTAGCAACTCAAAAACCGAGTGGAGTCGTTGATGACCAAATTTGGTCGAACTCAAAATTTAAGCTTGCACTTAAAGTTCAAGATGCAAGTGACTCCAATGAAATATTAAAAACACCTGATGCAGCAGAAATTACATTGCCAGGTCGTGCATATTTACAAGTAGGTAACAACGAAATTTATGAGTTATTTCAAAGTGCGTGGAGTGGAGCTAATTACGTTACAGATAAAGAAGATGAACAAGCCGTCGATACAACCATTTATGCAATTAATGAACTCGGGCAATATGATATTTTAAGCGAAGATTTAAGTGGACTTGGTGAAAAGGAAGACATTAAAAAAGTGCCGACAGAGTTAGAAGCAGTTATCGATTACATCGCTGTCGTTGCAAACGAACAACAAATTGAGACGCTACCACGTCCATGGTTGCCTCCGCTTCAAGAACGGATAAGTCTACAAAAAATAAAAGGTGATGTAAATAGAGACGGATGGGAAAGCAATGTACTTATGCCGTTAGAACCAACGATTGGATTTGCGGATTTACCTGAAATGCAAGATCAGAAGCCATTGCGAATAAACTTGACGAAAGACGGTCATCTCGTTGTATTTTCAAGCCCAGGCTATGGAAAATCAACATTTTTACAAACAGTCGTTATGGATTTAGCGCGAGCACACAATCCAGAAATGCTCCATGTTTATTTACTTGACTTCGGTACGAACGGATTGTTGCCGCTTAAGGATTTGCCCCACGTTGCGGATACGTTTCTCGTTGACGAACAAGAAAAAATTGAAAAGCTTTTACGCAGACTTACAGAAGAAATAAAAGTTCGAAAACAAAAACTTAGTGAGTATGGAGTCGCAAATATTGAAATGTATACGAAAGCGAGCAGTGAAAGCGTACCACATCAAGTTATTATTATCGATAACTATGATTCTGTACGTGAAGCGGACTACGTTGAGGAATTTGAAGCATTAATGACACAGATTGCACGTGAGGGCGGCGGTATCGGACTACACTTAGTTATAAGTGCGGGCAGACAAAATGCACTAAGAATGCCATTGCTTTCCAACATCAAAACACAAGTCGCGTTGTACTTAATTGATCAGGCAGAACTTCGAGCTATCGTTGGCAAAACAGAAATCGAACCTGAAGAAATTGCAGGACGAGGATTGATTAAGCTTGAACAACCGACGCTATTTCAAACGGCTTTGCCAGTTGAAGGAAACGATACGCTTGAAGTGATTGAACGACTTCAACAGGAAGCAAAAGATATGCGAGAATCATGGACTGGAAGCGTGCCACAACCCATTCCGATGGTCCCTGAAACCCTTCATTTTTCAGAGTTTAAAGAATGGAAGAGTACAAATGCGATTTACGAGAATCATGGGATTAGTCTCGGTGTCGATATGATTGACGTATTACCTGTTCCGCTTTATATCGAAAAAGAATCGCCATTTGTGATTACAGGCGATGATTATTCAAAAACGATTGATTCGATTGAAATTGCAATTGATTCATATATTCATATAGGGACAGATGTCATCGTTATCGATAATGAACAATATACTTTTTCTGATTATCAAAATGAAAATTGTGCGTACGGAGAAGGCAAAGATTACTTCATGCAAATATTTGACCGATTGAAAGATTGGTTCATTAAGCGTCGTGAAGCAGTAAGTGAATTGCGAAAGCAAAATGCACCACGTGAAGAAATTCAACAGTTATATAAAGAAATGAATCTCGTAACGATTGTTATAACGGATTATGCGATGATTCGTAGTAAATTGGACCCATCGATCGAAGAGCAATTTATTACATTGCTAGAACAATCAAGAGAATATAATCTGAACTTCATCATAGCTGCATCGCTCTCATTATTGGAAGGTTACGATCCGCTAACGAAATATTTAAGAGAATCAGGTTCAGCCCTGCTCTTTAGCGAGTTGAAAAATCAAAGTGTGTACCACGTCTCAAATCGATTGACATTTGAGAAGAATTTAGAAGCAGGAGAAGCATACTACATTTCGAATAATAAGCAGCTTAAAATAAAAGTTGCCAAAAAAGGGAGGCCATCATATGCAGGCGTTTGAAGTGGCTGACTCTATCGTTTGTATGAATAACACACCGTTACAAGGAGACGTGTACATATCGATCACGACTGGCATTGGTTTTACATCGCGAAAAATTAGGGTTGATAAAGTTGAGAAGTTTATCGGTGCATCTACGGCAAATGTCTATTTTAATTATGTAAAAACAGTACTAAAAAAGAAATACAAGTTAGAAGTCGGCATCTCCGTCTCAGCGAATGCCACAAGTGTATATTGGAAATCATCAGAAGAACAATACGTAACGGAGATGCAATATGTTTTAAACGAACTATTTAACAATTTTATTGACGAAGGATTGTTCATGAAGGAAAAGAAAAGTACAATTGAACGATTTCAGACCCATTATAAAAATCTAGAATTTCGCGGCCGTTTAAAAATAATGGAATTCTCGCATAAAAACAAAGACTATCAATTTGAATATCTCACGAAAGATTTACTAAACGTTACCGTTGAAGAAGTACGAACGATGCGGAATTATTTACTTTTCCCGCAAAATTTATTTTTATTTATCCATGGCTCAACAAACAAAGATGCCGTTAAACAGTTAGCCATACCAAACATAACACCAACTCATGTGCAATATCTTTTTCGTCTTGAAGACTATCATTTTCTTCAAGACGAAGCTTTTATTAAAAAAAGCAAAGATGATTACCAATGTGGTTGTATAAAATTTGAACGTGGACCGACCTTTGAACACATTTCGAAAGAATATGCCGTTCTTACATTAATTGGAGAAATGTTGTTTAATGGGTACTTTTCAATAGAAGTTGATCATATGGATGCGAGTATTATTTATTTTGAAACTCCGTTACGTAAGTATAAGCATGATGTGATACGAATCATTGATCGAGATAACGTCGAGAAAGCAAAAATAAGATTTTTGAAACGGTTTGACCAATTCATCGGACAACAACCACACGCGTTTGTGGAAATGGCGGGGAGACATCATTTCGATAAAATTAATATTTATGAATGGTACGACAGCATAAAGACACTTAATGCTAAAGAGATAAAAGACTTCGTTCAAGTCCGTGATTATAAAATTCGTGAGGGGTATATCCATTATTACAAGGAGGAAAGCAAATATGGCATCATCTAATGAAATACTTCTAAACATAGAAGGTTTTGATTCAGAAATTGAACAGTTTACAAACTCGGTTACAGAAGTAGCTTCAATTGAATCAAAACAAGTGCTAGATATTAAGAAACAATCAATTTTAGAATCGATGGATATGATGATGTCAATTTTAGATTCTTTTGCTAAAAGTATGGATGCATATGTCGCATTATCACGCAAAGACATCAACGAAATGAAGGTTCTGAAAGAAAGATGGGTTAACAAAGACGCAGAAATCGCTCACGATATTGAAGGGACGTGAACGAAGTGCCTAGGTTAGTGAATGACGAAATCAACGAGCTTGTTGAAAAATTACGCAACTATCAAGATCGTATATCGACAGCCGTATATGAACAGTTCAAACGGTCGTTAGTGCTATCAAAAACACATCATTTACGTGGAAAAACTGGCGATGCGTTTAAAGAATATATGGAAATTGTTCATATTCAACTAGCCGAAAAAATTATTAATATCGTCCATGAACTCCACGATGCTGCCAATCAAATGCGAATGGAGTTTTTAAACTATGAAAAAAATGAAAAAGGAATTGTTGGTTCCGGCACTATCGAAAATGTGAAGCAAACAATTGAAAACACGGGTAGAACATTTGCTCAATTAGACACTAAATCAAATCAACTGTTAAGCCGAGCTGCTGAGTTTATAAGTACGACGAAACTTCCGACTGAGTCAGTGTCAAATTCATATACGAAAGTATTAAACAACATAGAAAAAACGAGAACAGGATTAGATGAAAATGATACGAAAGTTGCGAGCAATTTAAATAAGGTTAAAGCGCGAGTTGAGCAACTGTTTCAGCAAATTAATGATTTATCTGAGAACTTTCGCGATAAAAGTGGCATCGATTATAGTAAAATTGATGCGATTAAAGAGCAAGACTGGTATACCGTTGAAAGTGACGGAGCTTTCGCCAAAATGGTTGAAGATGATCCGTTTATCTATAATGCCGGTCACGCCTCTGTCGCAGATGGACAATGGGTAACAGGGATTGACGGAGATATTTATTTTGCTGCAACAGGCTATGCGCTAGGTGCTGAAGGTTATTATCAACGAGAAGGTTACGCTATAGATACAGCAGGGGAATTTGCTGCGTTAAAGGGTTCTCTTGAAGGGCAAGCGACAGAATATGTTACAGGGAGTATCGAAGGGGAACTTATTAGCGGAGACGGAAGCTTCACTTTCGATTCAGAAGGAATCGATGCGGAGGGTAATGTCGCTGTAGCAAGAGCAGAAGGAACGGCAATGATTGGAACAGAGACATTTAATGGATATGTCACTGGAAAAGCAGATGCTTTTTCTGCTGACGGCCAATTTGCAGTAAAAATTCCTGAAGATGAAGATGGCGATTTTAAATTTGCTTTAGGTGGAAACGCTTCTGGTGCCTCAGCAAAGGTTGAAGCAGGTTTAACGCTGTTTGGTGTTGAAGAAGCAAGTGCTTCTGCAGACGTGGACGGAAATAAATCAAGCAAGTCTTTACTCGGTGTTGATGCGTCCGTTAGTGCTGGCTTTCAAGCGTCGGCTGGCGTAGAGTTTTCAAGTGAAACTGTCTTTGCATCAGACTTTGCTAACGTGAGAGCAAATACGATCGCGGTAGACTTATCCCTTATTATCGGCGTCAAAATAGACTTACAAATACCATCGATACAGCTAAAGTGGCCATGGTAAACAATGAAGGTGGTGATTGCCATGCATGAACGGATTCAATTGGAACAAGAATATAGTGCGAAACAAAGCCAGCTACAAGCTTACAACAATCAAATGACAGTGTTAAACAACAAGATCACGAGAGTTGAAAAATTAAAAGCAGAATTTGTTGAGCATAAAAGTGAACTTATCGCATTGCAAAACAAATTAAAGACAATCGCAAAAGAAAATTACGATTATTGGATCGGTGATCGGCTTGATCATTATCAAGATCTGTTAAGGGCTGATTTAGTAAATGATAGTCTAAGTGATTATATTAAGAAAATTGATCAAAACTTAGACGAACTGAACAATGAGTTAATGAGACTGCAAAATGAAGTGTATAGTACAGAAGGATTGATCGGAAGTATTAAATCAGCATTAAATTGGCTCTCTACAAAGATTGAAAATCTTGTGAACTAAATTCACCAAAAGGTGTGAAATAAATGGAGAAAATTAAAATTGTGCCAGCAAAAGCGCATGAAGCACAAATGAATGACGAAGATATACGGCATGAGCTTGATGAAATTCAAACATTTTTTGATACGCGAAGTTTTTCATTTCAAGACGGAACGATTAACTTCGTTATTATCAGAGGCTTGTATTCTCACATTGAACGAGCGATGACGGTTGTTGGTGTGTTTGTGAATACGACAGGAAAAACAATTTGTGGATTAAAAGCCACATTACAATTTCAATCACGAACTCAAACAGACGCTCGATTTGGAGAAATCGCGTTAGAGCTCCCACGCTCATTTTTAGGGGAAATTAAACAGAATGAAGGGTTTATTCTTCATTTAAAAGTGCCGGTTCAAGGATTAAATGCTAAAAAAGAAAAATATGAAGCACCTGAATTGGCTGGTGCAGTGAAAGACGTTGAAGTTGCTTTTCCAACGTAGTTGATGAATCGTTGTTACAATTGGATATTTATGAAACAGTTTAAACGAATACGTGATCATTTGAGTTTTAAAGCGAGACTTATGAGGTAATGAGCGTCCGTTATCTCTCACTTGGACTTCTTCAACTCACTGTTCGGCGTTACAAATAATACACTCTTGATTTTGATAGTGATAGTGAAGTGTCACCAAGCTTCGGACGCAGATGATGATGCAATGTTCTTTAGTACTATCTGCATTTTGACATCCTGCGTTTCGTTTGCAGTAATGGTTCGGATGTAAAAAAGCAAACAAAAGCGAAGCGAAAAACGCGGAGTTCTATTGCAATGTTTGCACTAGCACATCCTGTACTCTGAAGCTTCAGTTGAACCACACTAAGTCTTCTTTATCAAAGTCTTAAAGTAGGGATCTTATGGACGGTTGCCACGAGCACAATAAGTCCGCAGGTAGAGTGGCGAACTTTTAAATGACATAAAAGATGATGGGAGAGAACAAATTGAAAAAAAATTTTATTCTCACAATGTTGGCAATCGTATTAATGTTAGTAGCATGCAATGGCAATTCAACTGAAACAGGAAAAGATGAAAACGTTGACGACGCGAGTGAAACAAATGCTACTGAAGATAAGATGAATGACAAAGAGCAACTCACATTGCAAGTGTTAAAAGCGGATGAAGAAGCAGGTGCAACGATTGAAAATCATACGATTTACAACGAGTTAAACAAACTTATTCAAGATAACCCGGATATTGGTCAAGTAAATGATTTTAGTTTATATACTGTGAATACGATTCATAATGAAGAAGGTGAAACGAAGCTCGTTTTGCTAGGAATCAATCGCCTCCCGATGCCGATTAAAAACATCGCCTTTGATTTTACACTCGGGAACGATCAGGGTGAATACATTTGGAAACAGCAAGAAGTGACAATGAGTGAAGACAGCGCTGGCACATTGCAAACGAACGGTGCTTTTCCGATCATTCTTCCTTTATCTTCTGAACAAGAAGAATTATTAAAAAGCTTAAACGAAGATAATCAAGTTATGGAAATTGAAAACTTTAAATACGAAGAGGCATAACGTACGAAAAGGTAAAGACAAACATATGAATAGGCATGCGAAGGCTGCAAGCCGTCTAATCATCATTGGAGCCATTTGGTACTTCTTAGGCGCAGTGTTTTTATTTACAATCGGAATGATTACGCCAATTGATATCAATATCAATGGAGTACACACGCGAGCATATTTATGGGAATTTACTACTTACCCTGGTCCCCTTTCGCTGTGGGTTGCATTCATAGCTATTCCTTTCATTTTGGCAGTTACCGGATTGACTATGCGCAAAAGACTTAAAGAACATGCAACAACAGCCCAAGGAGTATTTTTGCTCGTATCTGGCCTTGTGACATTTTTAACCGGTGCAGGAATTTTATACATCATTGCTGGAGTGAAGACGTTACTAGCAAGAGAGAACACAATACAATTTCAACAGGAACAATCATGACTAAAAGCGAAACTTTTCAGACTCTTGTTGTGCACAATGTAATTCAAGAGTCTCTTTTTAAATCATAATAAAAATTGAACAGGAGGTATTTATCATGACAAACACAAAAACAGAAAACTTACTCCCATTAGGTACGCTCGTTTATTTGGAAGATGGAACGAAAAAAATTATGATCGTCGGCAGAGGAGCGGTTGTGGAAGATGAAGAAAGTGGAGACGATGTCTACTTCGATTATATGGGTTGCGCTTATCCGGAAGGAATTGACCCAGAGAATGCAATCTTTTTTAATGAAGAAAACATTGATGAGATCTTACATAAAGGTTATTCAGATGAAGAAGAGCAACGCTTTATGAAGCTATACAAAGATTGGGAAAACAACTTAACGATTGAGAAAAAGATGATATGAGTTTATTCCTCAGAAATGGGAAGCTACATAGCGGTACTTCATCAAGTTGCGGTTCAAGTCTTGGCTGAATTAAGTTAAAGCCTTCAGCGATGTCAGATTTTTTGGAAATTGAGAAAACCTTGGCATAAAGACGCCAAGGTGTATTTAAGAGGAAGAAGGTGAGTGGATTGGATTATACCGCACGCATTCAACAACTTGAAACTTTGCGAAGCTCAGTATCCAGTAAACAAATAAGCAGTTTAGAAGTTGTCCTAAATTTTTCGGGAGAAATCCCAAGTTGGAATGGCGGCGTTTCTCAAGACGGTTACTTAGACCTGATCCAGGATACAAAAGAGCAAGTTTCGTCTATTTATTCAGCGAAACCAAGCTTACTTGATGCGATTGATACCCGAATTACTCAATTAAAAGCGAAAATTGAAAGTCAATATAATCAACACTTATATGTTGTGAATCGAACGTATGACAGTGAAGATCCCGTTAGGAATAGACAGTTAAAACGACAAGCTTTGAATAGGTTGACTTATTTGGACTCAACAGTAAGAGCGCGTTTAAGTAGCAGAATATAAGGAGCTAAATGCAAATGTCTGAAATTAAAATTAACGGTGATGCCGTTTCTCCTTCTTTAAGTAAGTTACATACTAAATTACAAGAATATGAGGAGTCATTAGTTGATTTAAATAAAGAGTTACTAATGGCGCAACAGCTATTAAAAGGTAAGGCATATTCCACACTGTTAGACGTAACAGAAACATTTGTTAACCAGCAGAAAGATTTATTAATTCACGAGAAGATGGTTCAAACCACAATAGAAAATTATATAACCGATATGGTTGCAAAGGAAAGACGCTCAAAACCTAAATTTAGCGTATAGGATGTGAGGACGTATGTCTGAAATTCAACATAACCGAGAAACCGTAGATGCGTTAATAAATAAAATGATCGAAGTGACAGCAAAAAATGAGCAAGTAGAAGCTATCTTAACAAATTTAGCAAAAGTAATTCAATCGGAATTTGCCGGAGAAGCAAAAGAGAGCTTAGACATTTTACTTACGAACGAAATTAAGAAAATAAAAGATGAAAAAGCAAACTGGCAAAAGTTAATCGAAAGAGCGCAAAGCACTGCGGACAGTATGGAAGAACATGATGCAACATTGGCAACAGGCGGTGGCGGATGGAGGTAGTCGTAGCGGTGCACTTCCAACCCTATAGAATGACATGGTTGTTTAAGGAGGTCTTGAAGGATGGGAAGAGCAGGCGGTAAATTTATATTTCCTGTTTCACGATATTATGCAAAATCAACAGAATTCAAAAGAAAACTAGATGATTTTTCTAATGAGATTGATACTCGCTTTTTTCAAGTTGTAAGTCGGAATTTAACCAATTTACATAGCCAGGATCAACAATATCTTGAAGGTGTCTTAGCGTACAGTCGTGGAAAAGCTAAATTAAATAAATTGAATTCAAAATATATTCCGAAATGGAACAATATGCAAACAGAAAACAGCAACAATCCAATGCGTCTTGTACTTGAAGCAGATCAGGAACATAAACGTAACTTTATTTCATTAAAAGATGAACAACTGAAAAGTCGGCTAACTCAACAATATGAAATTAAAGTCCAAGAAGCCTTTTTTGTTGAGATCCAAAAAATGAGCAAAGAAGAAATTAGTAAAAAATTTGGAGACATGAAAGATATATTTGAGGAAGTGCTTGGAAGTGACTGGTACTCAAGATTAAAAGATGCTAGTTCACTTGCCGATTTTATTAATAATTTCTCAGAAAAATTTGACGATCTTGCAAAACATCATCCAACGAAAGCTGCTATTTTATTAAAAGTAATGGAGCAGTCCGATGGCTTCACAAAAATGCTTCGAGAATCGGAAAATTTTGTTCGAAAGTTAAAATCATCAAAGCATATGCAGGCTGTCTTAACGCTCGCTTCAAAACCGGAAAAACTATTACAGTTAGCTTGGGAGCTAGGCGACAAAAAGCTCTTAAAATTCTTACACAAATCAATTGAATACTTGGCCGAGAGCAAATTAGCCAAAAAAGTTATTGGAGCCGGGGTTAGGTTTGGTTGGGCAGGTGCGATTGCATCAATAGGCATTCATGGATACTACAACGTAAAAGACGAACGTGTTTGGAGCGACTTTACTGAAGGAAGAGCTGCTAGAGGAACCGTAAAAGCTGTTGCAGGTACGGCAATCGATATGGCAAAAAATTTTGGTGTCATTGATGGATTAATTGTGGGTGCAGTTGTTGGTGGAGCAATAGGTGGCACGGTTACTATTCCTGCATTTGGTATAGGCGCTGTACCGGCAGCTGTAGTAGGGGCCGTCGTAGGAGGAGTGGTTGGTGGGATTAATCAAGGACTTCAGTTCCTTTTTCCAAAAATGTATGACAGTATTAAGACTCGGGCGTTTAAAGCGGTTGATTGGACAGCTGATATGGCAATAAAAGTTGGTAAAGGAATTAAAGCTGGTTATAATACAGTGAAAACTACAGCGAGCAAGGTTATTTCCCATGCAAAATCAAAGGTTAATGAATTTGGAAACGCTGTACAACGAGGAATTGACAAAACAAAAAAAGTTATTGAAACTGGAAAACGAGCTTTGAAACTTTGGGATTCTGTTAAAAAATTGTCAAATCCGTTTAAAAAACCGTCACCATCTTATTGACCTTTTTTCAAAGAAAAGGAGCTTTACTATGAAACGAGCTTTTTCAGCAGCATTTAGCGACGTAGAGAATATAATTGATGAAGCCGAAGTTAATGAAATGTATACAAACAAGAATGAGAAACTTAAATTTAAAGATGTGTTCATGACACTGTTCTTTTATTTTGTATTGATCAGCCCATTGTATTTCTTCTACTTTATAAGCAAGTTTATAATTAGGGAATTTAAGATCAATCCTGAAGAATTTGCTGTTCCATTGGATTTAAATAATGCTTATATCTCCTTTTTAGATAATTTTCACTATGTTCATTTAGTAGCTATCTTGTATTTAATTGCAACAATATGGTTTTTAGTTGCGAGAAAGAAAAGTATTTTAAAAGCATCTTTAATTTATAACACGAGTCTTTATATTTACGTGCTAGCTTTGTTTATTTACTTATTCAAGATAAGCCAGTTGTTCGTAAATGATCCAATCTTGCGTCATATCTATACAGCTCTTCTTGTTGTAATTATTATTTACACAATAAAAAGGTGTTACCAGAAAGCATCATTATTTATATTTGACAGGCAAATTCAAGTTCAATCACAAAAAACAAAATGGAATATAAACAACAAAAAAATTATCGGGGGAGGTGTTGCTTTATTAGGTTTTTATCAAGTATTTAAGTTAACGGCACTTGGTAAGGATTATTTGGATTTTGAGAGACAACTTATCGGTGCGATAATCGAATTTTTTCCATTGATTGTAGCCTTTACACCGTTGACATTATTATTATTTGTTAAACCTCTTGTTCGTTTTTTTTATCTGAATAAATATTCCGAGCAATTTAGGTCAAAATTCGGTTATGAAAAAAAAGAATGGTATGGACAGTTATGAATTGATTATCGCAAAATTATAAAACAAAAACTACTCAGTCCCTTGATTTGCACCATATGCTTCAAGGATCTTTTTTAAGCCCAATCATGCATCATGTCCGTACATCAGAGTGACACAAAAAAATAAATAATTTTAGCTTTGGACGGGCAATTTTATTTATTATCTTTTTTGTTGGCCTAGCAACTTATGGTGGCACATGGTTTGTGGCTAACGAAGTAGTGAAAATCTGACACCTACTTGATAGCCATAATGAGTTTGCGAAGTTTTTCCCAAGTATATGGTATCCAAGCTCTCCTTTTTTTTACTCTGACAATAATACGTTGGCAAATCGAAAAAAAATAAAAGGATTTTTTCTTTATCAAGTATTCCTTACGCTGTTTTTGCTCACTTTTTTGCTAATCTTTTTTATTGTAAGCCAATTATTTGTTTCTAATTTTGTTCTACGTATGATTTATGTTGCTTTGGTTATTGATTGGTTTTTATTTGCCGTAATAAAAAGTTATCGAAACGTGATTGATATGGTGTATGGAGACAAGAAGGAATGCTCTGCTTTAGTGGAATGGGCCAGTAAAAACCAGAAGGCAATTATGGGGGTATTGTTTGGTATCGTGGTTTATATTATATGTCAAAAGTCATTTTTGAAGACACAGGAGAAATATCAACTAGATTTTGGGGTTCATTGGTCGAATTTTATCCTCTAGCAACTGCGTTGTTGCAGTTAACTTTTATTTACCTTTTCGGTGTCGCTATTAGAAGCTATTATTTAAATAAATACTCAGAACAATTCCGACAAAAATTTGATGTAAAAGAAGAAGAATGGTACGGAGAAAAAGATAAGTCGAGTTAATAAGGCTAGGGGCTTATAAGATGAAAAAACTAGTTTCCACGTCATTTAACACGGTACAAAATATCATCAGTAAAGATGAGGTAGAGGAGCTGTACAAAAATAAATCAAAAAAATTGAAAAGCCGAGACGTTTTAATGTTTTTCGTTTTCTACTTTATTTTGATTGCTCCTCTTTATTTCTTTTATTTTATTAGAATGGGGATAGTGAAGGGCTATGAAAACTATCCAGAGGAATTTACGATTTCTTTGGATTTAAATAACAACTTTATTCTTTTTATAAATGTCAAGATAACAATGTACACTTTCGATTGTTTAACGATGTACAAATTTGTTTATTAGGTATGGCTGCCGCCATACCTAATAAATTTTGGTTAAGCTTACGACTTTTTCTCCGTTTGAATATGGTCCTTTAGTCGATAAGAATCTCCTACAATATTAACAACTGTCGCATGGTGAAGAATTCTATCGAGTATGGCGTTTGCTAATTTGGGATCTTGGAAGATATCTCCCCATGCAAAGATTCGATATTACTATCTAATTAAATTTTCAGAACCATTTCAAAAGTTTAATTTTGATGAAGACCAATGGTATGGACAATTGTAAAGTCATTATTGAAAGAGATAATAAGCTTATTTTAACTAAATTATACAACAATACTCCCCAGATCCTTGACTTGCAAAACCTTGTTCAAGAGTCTGTTTTTAAATACAAGTATTATGCCAAAGGGTGTGAGTAAATTATGAGTGCAGTTTTAAGTTCATTAACACAGCAGCATTCTAAGGCAATCAGTCAAAAGTTAAATGCGCAAGCGAGCATTTCAGCGTTGCAAGAAAAAATTTCTCGTTTACAAGTCGCACATGAGAAACTATCAACGGAACTTAATGTGCTGAGGTCAACGAGTCAGAAAATAAGAACCCTTAAAGTCGTTGATCATCAGTGGAAGGGTACAAAGAGAAATTCATTCGATCATCATTATTCAGATTACAAACAAAGTGTTAGCCAGTATGTTATGAGAACAGAAGATAGGCAAGAACAGCTGAAAGAAGAAATTCAAAGTGCTCAGCAAAGCTTGTATTCATTTGAACGTACTTTGGCTATGCTCAATTCACAAATTTCTAGCTTAAACGATCAAATCAAACAAGTGAGGAGGGAGAGTTAAGATGTCGAAAGAAATTAAGTTAAATACTGAGCTTTTCCGAAGTAATGTAAAAAGTCTTCGTTCATCGCTTGATGGCTTATATGTAAGCATGGGACGAAATAAATCATTCAACATGACGACGATTAACCCATTTAAAAATGATCTGGAAAATGTCATGAGAGCATTGGAACTTCTAGAAAAATATAAAGCTCTTTTGAATGCGGATATTAATAAATTACAAAAAACCGGAGAAGAAATGATAGAACAAGATGAGAGAATATCACATTACACTGGCAGTTTAGGAGGCTATGAACGAAGGAGGATATAGCGGATGAGTTATAAAGTAGATATTGCTGAAGTCACCACCTTTTCTAATGAATTCTTCTCAATGACAATTCAACTTATTGATGGATTGGAATCAGCAAAATCTGATGTTAATCGTGTTGTACAAATGGAATCATTTACTGGAAAGGCAGCGGAAGCAACGAAAAATTACTTTAAACAATTGCATGTAACACTCATAGAAGCCTTTCAAGAACTGTTTACAGAATTGCAAATTAATTTAGATAACCATCTCATTCACTTTCAATCATATGTTGATTCAAGTTCTTCGGCAAAGATAGATAATCACTATTTATTCAATACCGATGAAACGATTGCATCGTATTATAAGGAATTAGAAAAAATTTCGTTAGTAATTAACAGCATACTTAAAAGTATCTCAGATATTAGCTATGTAAATCCGGTAAGTTTATCAAGTGTGAATGAAAATAAATTTAATGTTACACAAACGATCAAACAACTTCAACAACGATTCCTAGCATTTACTGACGTTGGCAGTATAGATAATTATAACGTAGGTAAAATGATCTATCAAATTGAAACGATGTTAGGTATGTGTCAAGTTATTCTCGGTTGTTCTTTTACACCAATATTTTCAGCACTCTATTTTTGTACGCTTTTTAGGCTACCGCGCTATCGCTTGGTTTCCGTGTTATTTCGTTACGTTCTAAAAAGCAAGAACCTAACGAAATAACACGGGGAAAATGGGATTAGCTAATTGATTTAAATAATCTTCCTATCGCTGAAGAATGGGCTGTATATAGGCTAATTGAACCTTGTTTAGCACCGATTGATGGACGTGTTGGCTGACGTAAAAACTCTGACATACGTACCGTTCTCTTTACTTCACGTTGTTTTCTATGACTTCTTTTTTGTGATGCTAAATATACCTCTCTTAACGTATTATTTTCTATCCCTTGCTTTATTTTCACCATAGCTTCCGCGCCTTCCTTACTCCAATGCATTCCTCGCTTTTTCATACGAAAAGAAATATGTCGTTGACGGGATTCCATTACACCTAAACCTCTTGCACCCTCTGGTGGATCATCTATTCTTTCGTGCCAATCAGTAACGTAGTCCCAATGGTTTAAAATATACGTACGGAATTTGCCCACCTTTTCGATTTTCTTCTCATCTTCCAACTTACTCTCATATGTATCCAAAATGAGCTTAAAATCATCCAAATTATGCTCTTTTAATGCTTTTCGGATCTTCTCTTTCCATTTGCTCTTCTTGTAACCAAATGTGCGATTAATAGCCTGTTCAATGTGATAAGCATCTAATTGATGTAAAAGAGAAAAGCTAGATTGTGAAAATGCTTGCCGGAATTTTTCAGCTGAATACGCAGAGCCACCATCACTATTTGATACTACTTGAGTATTTTCAAGGGAATACTCATGCGCTGCAAGGGCTTGAACTTCGTTCCAAAAATCTTCGGTCACTTTTGTGGTCATGATAACTTTAGGATTCCGTAAGGAAACGCGCTTTCCGTTCTTATCCCAACCCTCATACATGATGGCGTGGGAGACCTCAATATGCTTATTCCTTTTCAGATCACGAACAAAAACACCATCAGCCTCTGTATAAAGAAAATCTACTTTTTTCCCCTCCGGCAATTCAGCCGAATCCTCAAGTTCCTGTACCATTCTTTCATCAGCTTCTGCTTGAGCTTTCCCTACGCGTCTTACAATACTTCCAACAGTCGTATGACTCATTTCAACAGCTGTCCACTCTTTCAATATCCGTGCTGATTCACGATAATCGCTTTTACTAGCCAATTCCGCCACTTTTACTTCAACAAGCGGACTTTGTCGCTGGCG